>JAIDNR010000128.1 GCA_029063695.1 Ruminococcus sp. | reverse complement strand
TTATACTAGAGTGTAGACCTGCGGCCCCTCCGCCCGTACCACCTCCTGCACCTGCACCGCAGCCGACTGTACCGCCAATGCCTGCAAAGATTAATTTGCAGAAAGGTCAGAAAGTCAGTCTTGTAAAAGGAAATAACGGTCTGGGCGAAATTCTGATTAATCTTAACTGGAAACAGCCAAAGGGATTCTTTGCAAAACCGATTGATTTGGATTTGGGTTGTCTGTATGAACTTAAAAATGGTTCAAAGGGTACGGTTCAGGCACTCGGAAACAGATTCGGTTCACTGAATCAGCCGCCTTATATTGCTCTTGACGGAGACGACAGGTCTGGTTCATCGGCAGACGGTGAAAATCTACGCATAAACGGCAGAATGGTTCCCGAAATAAAGCGTATACTTGTATATACTTTTATTTATGACGGTATTGCAAACTGGAAAGGTGCGGACGGTGTAGTAACAGTAAAATGTCCGGGAAGTCCGGAAATAACAGTACGTATGGACGAATATGGCAGTAATCTGGGACTTTGTGCCATTGCTCTGCTTGAAAACGTCAATGATACTCTCAGTGTGCAGAAGATTGTCAATTTTTATGCAGACCAAAGTTATGCCGACAGGGCATTCGGTTGGGGACTTAACTGGAAGCCTGGCAGAAAAGACTGATTTGATAAAATGGAATATATTCAGGATATTTTCAACAGGTTCAGTGAAAATGAAGTAAATATTCCCGAAAATATTTATAAAGCACCGCTGAAAATAAATCGTCCGTGTAAGATATACGGAAATGGTTCCGTTATTATATGTGCAGGTGAAAATGCCGTCCTTGTTGAATCGGACGGTGTTGAACTGCATAATTTCAGGATTGAATCCGATTCGGAAAATCCTAATAAAACTTCTGTTCTGGAATGTCATGAAGATACACTGCTTGAAAAAATATACGTCCGTGGGAATGTCAAAAGAAATAATATTTATGACGCTCCGAAAATACCAATAAAAATAAATCTTGGTGAGTTTAAATCGAACGCTGAAAATACATACAGTTTTTCACTTGAATTGTGTGAAGCTGCACATTTGTACTCAGATATAAGCGAAATTTCGATTTCTGAGAAGGCAGAATCGGGTATGAATACTGTCACTTTAAAAATAGGGGATATAAGCAGTGGAATTTCCGTTTTCGGAAAGATTTATATAGTATCATCTGTTATCCGTGAAATTTATCTTAGCGGAGAGGCGGATAAAAATGCTTGTCTGCGGAGATTATTTCCCGTAAATGCGGAGATGTTTTCAGAAAGTACTGTCAATACGGTTTCAGAAGATAAGCTTCCGCCCGTCTGCAATGACAGCAGTGTGGTACAGCTGAAGCGAGGACAGAGGATTTCATTGGACGATAAAGTCAAGTCGGTGCAGATTCAGTTTGTATCTGAAAAAAATGATATTCCGCTTGATATTGACGGATATGCTTTCATGATACAGGATAACGGCAAAGTAAGCAAAGATGATGACATGATTTTCTGGGGGAATAAATGCTCGCCTGATAATTCAGTGAAGTTATTTGATGATACATCAGTGCATCATTTTTCTGTTTCTGTTGACAATATTTCGGATTATGTTGGCAGAATTGCCGTCTGTTATTCTATTTATGGAGATGAAGCGGATAAAATATTCCGATTTGTCCATAATCCATATATAAGGATATTTTTTAATAATGTTGAAAAATATAACTTCCGTTTGAGTAATCTGAATTACGAAAAAACGATTGCAGGTATTGAGTTTTACAGATACCGTGACAACTGGAAAATCAACTGCATCGGAGCAGGCTATAATGCAGGCTTGAAACGTATGTGCGAGGATTACGGAATTGAAGTTATAGATTAAGGAGTAAAAAAGATATGAATTTAAAGGGATTAACATCAAAACAGGCAGAAGAAAGCCGTAAAAAACACGGTGCAAACACTCTCACTGAGATACCAGCCGACCCGTTGTGGAAAAAAATTCTGGAGGGCTTCAAAGACCCGATGATTATGATTCTCATGGTTGCTTTCGTGGTACAGCTTGTTCTCTGCTTTATCGGAGAGGCTGAGTGGTTTGAACCTGTCGGGGTATTGATT
>JAIDNR010000127.1 GCA_029063695.1 Ruminococcus sp. | reverse complement strand
GCAACGATACATATTATATCAATGAAAATCATGGAAATGACATTATTTATGATTCAGATGGTAGAAACACTATAATTTTCAGTGATGATATTCTTGCGGAAGATTATAACATTACTGTTGACATAAATGGTGGATTTATACTTACGCACAAGGAAACAGGCGAAACTGTTTCACTTCCTGACTTTATAAAAAATCCGTTGCTTTATGATTTTCAGTTTGCTGATGAAAACGATGTACTTGGCGGTGGCGATTCACAAAGTGTTGTTGAAGGTACAGATGATAATGATAAAATATCAGTTTCAGGCGGTTTCAATATTATTTACGGTTATGACAATGATGATATTATCAACGGTGGCGAAAATCTCGACTTCATTTATGGCGGTAATGGTAACGATACAATCCATGGCGGTAATGGTCTTAACATAATATTTGGTGAAGATGGCGATGACACAATAAGTGACGGAAGTGGTGATAGCTATCTTGATGGCGGAGATGGTAATGATACTATCTACGGCGGCGATGGCAATGATGTTATTATCGGTGGTGCAGGTGCGGACGAACTTCATGGTGAAAACGGTGATGATGTGATTGCCGGTAATGATGGAGATGATGTGCTTTACGGTGAAGATGGTAATGATACGCTTTATGCCGATGCTGGAAACGATGAACTGCACGGTGGTAACGGCGATGATTCTCTGTTCGGCGGTGATGGAGATGATACCCTCTACGGTGATGCAGGCAATGATTATCTTGAAGCCGGAAACGGAAATGATATTCTTTATGGTAGAACTGGAAATGATACGCTTGTTGGCGGTGAGGGCATCAACTATATGTATGGTGAAGATGGAGACGACACTTTCTATGGTGGAAACGCACTAAACTATATGTATGGCGGAAACGGTGACGATAACTTCACCGGTGGAGAGCTGGTTGATTACATTGAAGGTGGTGCCGGAAACGACACTATGAACGGTGGTAACGGTAATAATCAAATGTTCGGTGGCGAAGGTGATGATTACATCTATGGTGGTAACGATGATGATTACATCGAAGGCGGAACAGGTAATGACCATCTTTATGGCGGAAATGGCATGAATACCATCTACGGTGGTGATGGCAACGACATCATCTATAGTGGAAGTGATGGCAGTTTCCTCTATGGCGGCGACGGTAACGACTGGATTTATGCTGGCGGTGGTGCTGATGTTCTCGACGGTGGAGCAGGTAACGATTACTTACAGGGAGACCACGGTGGTGATACTTACATCTTTGGTGTTGGCTATGATATCGACACTATTCATGCATCCGCTGATCTTAACACAATTGTGATTCATGGCTATACTGCTAATGATATGCACAACACAAGAGAAGCCAATAATGATCTTGTAATCAACTTTGACGATAATACAGTCGATAAAATTATCGTTCAGGGATTCTTCAACTTCAACAGTAACCGTGACTTTAACTTTGTATTCGATGACGGAACAGTTCTCGGTCAGTACGATATTCAGGCTGAGTCTGCACCGATTTATGGCACGGACGCTGATGAATGGCTCGGCTTACAGGGCAACGATGGTGGCATCATCCACGCAGGTGCGGGCAACGACGGACTCAGTGGCGGAAGCGGCAATGATGAACTTTACGGCGAGAACGGAGACGATACACTTTACGGAAATGACGGCGATGATATTCTTGATGGTGGCACTGGAAATGATATACTTAATGGCGGAAACGGTACAGATACATACATTTTTGCTAAAGGTTACGGCAACGACATAATCAACGAATGGAGCAGTGACCATAGTATCGTGAAATTAACTGACATTAATGTCGATGAAGTTACAGTAACAGACCAGTGGGGTTCAAATCTTATTCTTACGATAAACAGTACAGGCGATACTCTCACTATCAGCAATTTCAAGTGGGGACAGGGAACTTACTCATTTGAATTTGCAGACGGAGCAGCTGCTTCCGTAAATAAGGATACATGGGAACTTGAATTCAGCAAGCTGCCTGAAATTCTGGAAGATGATGCAGTACAGGCAAATGCAGAAATCCTTGATGAACTTTATGCAGATGATTCAATATCTTCTGAACTTTTCGCCGAAAATGATAATACAGTAATTTCTGAAATTTCCGACAGCGTATCTGTTGATGATGGAACGGACGAAATTGCAGACCAGACAGATATTCAGTTTATGATACTTACTGAAAATATGGCTGCATTCGGTGATGACAGCAACGTTTATGACAGCATGAATCTTGACAGTATGAATTCCGATATGACTGATATGAGTCAGCTTTTGGTTGGAAATTCAGTAAATTAAATAAAATCAATATGCAGCAGCATGAAAAGCTGCTGCATATTTTAATGTAGGGAGGTCGAAAAATGGAGAAAAAACAAGACAGTGGACTTGCCTGTTTTATGATTGTCATGAAATTCCACGGCATACCAATTACAAAACAGCAGGCGGAAAATCTCGCTGTACTTGACCCGAATCAGAAAACAAGCGAAATTGAAATAATTCAGTCTGCAAAGGCACTAAAAATGAAAGCCCGTCTTTGCAAACTGAAAATAAAGAAACTGAATGATGTAAAATCACCGATTATTGCTAAAGATAAGAACAATGAATTTTTTATTATTGCAAAGTCAAAAGATGAGCAATTTATGATTTTATTTGCCGACAAAACACAGCCAGAAATTATGACAAAAAAACAACTTTCTGAAATATGGGACGGCACAGCAGTTCTTATTACCAAAAAAGGCATCATGGACAGAGAAGCGATTTTCAGCTTTAAATGGTTTATTCCCACAATTTTAAAGTTCAAGAAAGAATTTATTCAGGTTCTGATTGCAGTTTTCACGGTTCAGATTTTGGGAATCCTCACGCCTGTTATGACGCAGGTTGTCGTGGATAAAGTCCTTGTTCATAACAGTATTTCAACGCTGAATGTGCTTACAATCGGCATTGCAATAGTCTATATTTATGAATTGATTTTAGGGCTTGCAAAAAATTATGTTTTTACACATACCACAAACAGAATTGACGTAATGCTAAGTTTCAAGCTGTTCAGGCATTTATTTGCACTTCCGCTGAAATATTTTGAATCACGCAGAGTCGGTGAAACCGTTGCAAGAGTGAGAGAACTGGACAGTATTCGGAACTTTCTGACAGGAACTCCACTGTCATCAATGATAGATTTGATTTTCATTATTGTATATATCGTGGTACTGTTTTTCTACAGCAAAATGCTAACAGTGATAGTTATATGCTCGATTCCCGTGTATGCAATTTTGTCGGCAATTGTGACACCATTATTCAAGAAAAGGCTGGATGAAAAGTTTGAAACAGGAGCGAATACTCAATCATTTTTAGTGGAATCTATTACAGGTGTACAGACTGTAAAATCATACGCATTAGAGCCAAAATTTGAGAAGAAGTGGGGCGATTTTCAGTCCGATTATGTAAAGGCAAGCTACAGAACGTCAATGGTTTCCGCAACAGCAGGCACGACAGGACAATTTATTCAGAAAGTGTTTGACCTTTTGATTCTGTTTTTCGGAGCAAAAGCAGTCATGGACGGCAATTTTACAGTTGGACAGCTCGTGGCATTCCGTATGCTATCAGGCAGAGTCAGCGGACCGGTTCTCAGACTTGTTCAGCTCTGGCAGGAATATCAACAGGCTTCATTGTCAGTAAAGCGAATTGGTGATATTTTCAATACTGCTCCCGAACCGATTCTGAATACCAATCAAACGGCGATGCCAAAAATCAACGGTAAAATCGTATTTGATAAGGTGCATTTCAGATATAATCCGCAGGGCAGCGAAGTCATCAAGGGTATGAGTTTTGAAATTGAACCCGGAACAATTGTCGGAGTAGTCGGACGAAGCGGTTCGGGAAAAAGCACGATTTCAAAACTAATTCAGCGTTTGTATATTCCGGAGGGCGGAAAAATTTCTGTTGATGGAATGGATATATCTCTTATCAATCCCGCCATGCTCAGAAAGCAGATTGGTGTGGTTTTGCAGGAAAATTTCATGTTCAACGGCACGGTTGCCGAGAATATTTCCATCCACTGCCCTACCGTTTCAATGGAACAGATTATCCACTGTGCAAAAATTGCAGGCGCTCATGATTTTATTCTGGAACTGCCAAATGGCTATGATACGATAATCGGCGAAAAGGGTATGGGACTTTCAGGCGGTCAGAAACAGCGTGTTGCGATTGCAAGAGCAATTCTTGCAAATCCGAGAATCCTGATTTTTGATGAGGCGACTTCTGCTCTTGACTATGAGTCAGAAAGTATCATTCAGAATAATCTGAAAGAAATCTGCAAAAACAGAACCGTTCTGATTATTGCACACAGACTTTCTACATTAAAAGATGCACAGAAAATCATGGTTATTGATAAGGGTAGTCTCGTGAAATATGATACACATGAAAATCTTATGGCACAAAAAGGGCTATATTGCTATCTTTATAATCAACAACAGAGGGGTGATGTTGATGGATAATCATATGACTGAATACGTACTGAAGCACAGCAGAAAAAAGGATAAAGAGCTGAAATATGACTTTATGCCATCGCTTCTGGAAATTATTGAACGTCCTGCACATAAGGCGGGAACTGTAATTATTCTGGGCGTATTTACGCTCCTGATTGCAGCGATTGTGTGGGCTTGTATGTCTGAAATCGACGTTGTTGTCACTTCAAACGGCAGTATACAGCCTGTTGGAAATATCAGTTCCCTTAATTCTTACGCAAGCGGTACGATAAAATCTATCAATGTTGAAGAAGGGGCTTATGTGAAAAAGGGTGATATTCTGGTTGAACTGGATACGCAAAGCATTGACATAGATGTTGAATCACTCAACAGTCAAAGAGAAATCCTGGAAGCACAGAAAGTGATTTACACACTGATAAAAAACGGTGAAGATGTTTCTAATGTTGATATTACGTCATATAGCGAAAATTTACAGCCTTATATCATGACAATTATTGACAATGATAAGGCTTATCGAAATAATCTGAGTATTCTTGAAAGTACTAAGGAAAATGCAGGACTTAACCGTGACATTGCTCAGATAAAGCGTGACGATTACAACATTGACTCAAATATATCAATGGCGGAATTCAATGCTCAGGAGCTTGTTTTAAAGCAGGCAGAAAATGAATTTATTCAGGCGGATATTAATCTTTTAAATGCAAAAACTTCCTATAGTGAACAGATAAATTCAAGTATCTCGGAGATAAATAATAAACTTAAACAAGCAGAATCAGAACTTGAAAAATATCAGTTATCCCTTGAGTATCAAAAGATAACCGCACCTGTAAATGGTTATATCAACAGCATTGCTGTAAACAATATTGGCGAAGCAGTCACATCTGCACAACAGATTGCAACTATAGTTCCGGCAGATACACCTGTTGAAATGGTGTGTTACGTGAAAAATATGGACATTGCAGATATTAAAGTTGGTATGGAGGCTGAAATAAAACTTGAAGCGTATCCATATAACAAATACGGCACAGTCAAAAGTACAGTCAAGTACATAAGTCCAAGTTCATTCAACAGTGAACAGTTGGGAAGCGTTTATCTTGTGAAGCTGGAACTTGATGATTCGAATGAGAATATCAATATTATTTCTGGACTTTCGGGAAGTGTAGAAATCAAGACCGACAAGCGTACCGTTATGGAATATTTCCTTGACCCGATTATGAAAGGATTCGGAGAGAGTTTAAAGGAGAAATAATTTAAAAAGGGTATGGTATATGTATAAAAAATATGAAGATGAAGATGGAATATTTTTTGAATTTCAAGAAGATTTGGAGCAATTTTTATTAAAATATGCTGTATCATCTCAGCACATTTCTGATGTTAAAGTTAAATTGCTTCAAGATAGTCGTAGTTTTTATTATGATTATGAAAAATCTTTAGAAGAAATAAAACTTGTTCCATTAGATAAGGTTATTGGTACAAGCAGAGCTACGGTTGGTCTTAGTGTGTTTGATAATGTAAGGATGATGCGCCAAGGTGAGCGTGAACCATCAAGATTCACAAGATGTCTTTCCTTTCTAAAAAATATGACATTGACAGAATTAAAAGAATCATATTCACAACTGTATTATCCTGTTGTTATGACTTATTATAGTGATGAAGATTGTTATTTTTTAACAAGTGATGGAAATCATAGAACTTTAACTGCAATGTTGTTAGGTGCAGATTATATAAAAGCAATTGTTTCTATTGCACATTGCAACTATGAAAAAAATGCTAAATTTGAAATGACAAATGAAGT
>JAIDNR010000126.1 GCA_029063695.1 Ruminococcus sp. | reverse complement strand
GTATTTCACGCTTATCGGAATCACGGACGGAAATAAGTACACCACCTTCTTTTTTGAGGTCAAAGCCTGCCGCAATGAGTCCTTTGAGCAGTGCATCTTCGAGATTTCTACCGATTCCGAGACATTCACCTGTTGACTTCATTTCAGGACCGAGCATTGTATCAACGTCTGTAAGCTTTTCAAACGAGAATACAGGAACTTTTACAGCAACATAGTCGCCGGAGGGATAAAGTCCGCTTTCATAACCCATATCTTTCAGTTTTGCACCGAACATAATCTTTGTTGCAATGTCAACCATTGGTATTCCTGTAACCTTGCTGATATACGGCACAGTTCTTGATGAACGTGGGTTTACTTCAATAACAAATACTTCATGGTTATATACAACGTACTGTATATTGACAAGACCGATTACATTGAGTTCCTTTGCGAGTTTGCGTGTGTATTCAACGATGATACGCTTAATTCTGTCGGAAAGATGCTGTGCAGGATAGATTGAAATGGAGTCGCCTGAGTGAACGCCCGCACGTTCGATGTGTTCCATAATTCCAGGAATCAGGAAATCTTCACCGTCGCATATAGCATCAACTTCAACTTCAGTACCCATCATATACTTATCAATAAGCACGGGATTTTCAATCATGTGGCTTGTGATGATTCCCATGTATTCAATAACATCAGCCTTTGAATGTGCTATAATCATATTTTGTCCGCCGAGAACATATGACGGACGGAGAAGTACAGGATAACCGAGCTGTTCGGCAGCCTCAACTGCTTCTTCCGTTGTCATTACCGTATGACCTGCGGGACGTGGTATACCACATTTTTCAAGTACTTCGTCAAAGCGTTCTCTGTCCTCAGCCGCATCAATCATATCAGCAGATGTTCCGAGAATATTTACACCCATATCAGCAAGATGACGGGTAAGCTTGATTGCAGTCTGTCCACCGAACTGAACTACAACGCCATAAGGTTTCTCAGTCTCAATAATTGCCTCAACGTCCTCTTTCGTAAGAGGGTCAAAATAAAGGCGGTCACCTGTATCAAAGTCCGTTGAAACGGTTTCGGGATTGTTGTTGCAGATTACAGCCTCGTATCCGAGTTCTTTTAAAGTCCATACGCAGTGTACAGAACAGTAGTCAAATTCTATTCCCTGACCTATTCTGATAGGACCCGAACCGAAAACAATGACTTTCTTTTTACCTGTGTTCTGACGTTCAATGAACTGTTCAGCCTCATTTTCATCGTCAAAAGTTGAGTAGAAATACGGAGTTTCAGCCTTGAACTCGCCTGCACAGGTATCAACCATTTTGAATACAGCGGATTTATGTTTCGGGCATTTCTGTCCAGAAAGTCTCTCTATTGTACTGTCAAGATAGCCGTACTGCTTGGCTGTATCGTACTTTTCTTCTGTAAGTTCACCATCAGCAAGCCACTTTTCAAGTTCGACAAGATTCAGAAGTTTATATAAGAACCAGTTGTCAATCATTGTTATTTCGTGGATTTCTTCAGGAGTAATGCCTTTTTTGAGTGCCTCGAATACTACGAATGAACGTTCATCATCAATATCATGAAGCTTTTCACGGAGCTGGTCTGCTGTCATATTTGCGAATTTCTTCATACTCATTGTATCAAGTCCGAGTTCGATTGAACGGACTGCTTTCATCATAGCCTGTTCAAAACTTGTACCGATTGCCATTACTTCACCTGTTGCTTTCATCTGTGTGCCGAGAGTACGTTTAGCATACACGAACTTGTCAAATGCCCATTTCGGAAATTTTATTACAACATAGTCAAGTGCGGGTTCAAAGCAGGCATAAGTTTTGCCCGTAACCTGATTTATAATCTCGTCAAGAGTATATCCGATTGCGATTTTTGCCGCTGTCTTTGCAATGGGATAGCCTGTAGCCTTTGACGCAAGTGCAGATGAACGTGAAACTCGTGGATTTACTTCAATAACGGCATATTCGAAACTTGTCGGGTGAAGTGCAAACTGACAGTTGCAGCCGCCTTCTACTTTGAGTTCCTTGATGATATTTATTGCCGATGTACGGAGCATCTGATATTCTCTGTCAGTAAGAGTAACAGCAGGAGCTATAACTATACTGTCGCCCGTGTGAACGCCTACAGGGTCAAAATTTTCCATTGAGCAGACTGTAATGACATTACCCTTGCCGTCACGGATAACTTCAAACTCGATTTCTTTCCAGCCACTTATGCACTTTTCAACAAGTATCTGTGTTATAGGTGAAAGGCTCAGACCATTTGTTGCGATTTCGTGAAGTTCTGTTTCAGTATATGCAATACCGCCGCCAGTACCGCCGAGAGTGAATGCAGGACGGACAATTACGGGATAACCGATAATCTTTGCGAAATCCATAGCGTCATCAACAGTTTCAACTACTTTTGACGGTATACATGGTTCACCGATTTTCTCCATAGTATCTTTAAAAGCCTGTCTGTCCTCTGCCTTGTGGATTGTCTCAGGGTCAGCACCGAGCAGCTTTACATTATGGGATTCAAGAAAACCTTCTTCCGCAAGTTGCATGGAAAGTGTAAGACCTGTCTGTCCGCCGAGAGTTGACAAAAGACTGTCGGGCTGTTCAATTTCGATAATTCTTTTGACTACATCAAGTGTAAGCGGTTCAATGTATACTTTGTCCGCCATAGCCTTATCAGTCATGATAGTAGCAGGATTTGAGTTAATCAGGACAACTTCAAGTCCCTCCTGCTTCAATGCACGGCAAGCCTGTGTGCCTGCATAGTCAAACTCGGCAGCCTGTCCGATAACAATCGGTCCTGAGCCGATTACAAGAACTTTCTTTATATCACTTCTTAACGGCATATCATTCACCTGCCCTTTCCATAGTCTCTACAAATTCATCAAAAAGATATGCGGTATCAAGAGGACCGCCGTGAGCTTCCGGGTGAAACTGAACTGTCCTTGCGTTTACTGCCGTGTATCTTATTCCCTCACATGTCTTGTCGTTTGCGTTGATATGCGAAACATGACCGATTGCAGGGTCTATGCTGTCACCGATAACCGCATAACCATGGTTCTGGCTTGTAACATAGGTAAGACCGCTTTCAAGGTCGATAACAGGCTGATTTGCACCACGATGACCGTATTTGAGTTTTTCAGTACGTCCGCCGTTTGCGAGTGCCATAAGCTGATGACCGAGACAAATTCCGAAAATCGGGATTCCCAACTGCTGAATTTCACGGATATTTGCGATGATTTCAGTATTTTCGGACGGGTCTCCCGGACCGTTTGAGAACATAATACCGTCGGGCTTAAGTCCCCTCACCTGCTCCGCTGTTGTATCTGCCGGTACTACAATTACTTCACAGTTACGTTTTACAAGTTCCTGACGGATATTGCGTTTGTAGCCGAAATCAAACAATACAACTCTGTACTTCTTATGTTCAGGTTCGTATGTGCGAATCTCAGGAGCAGTAACGGTTCTGACGGCATTTTTTATGCTGAATGCACGGATTTTTTCAAGAAGTTCATCTTTATTTTCGTACACGTTTTCTGTTGTTATAATGCCGTTCATAACGCCTGCCTCACGTATTGTACGTGTAAGACGACGGGTATCGATATTGCAGATACCTATAATATTATTCTTCACAAGGAAGTCATTTATATTGCCCTCACATCTGAAATTAGACGGCATACCGCACCATTCACGCACAATATATCCGCTTACATAGGATTCGGCGGATTCATTGTCGGCACTGTTCACGCCGTAATTTCCGATAAGCGGAAAAGTCTGAGTGACAATCTGTCCGTAGTAACTCGGGTCTGTCAAAGTTTCCTGATAGCCTGTCAGTCCTGTAGTGAAAACCACCTCTCCGATAACAGTACCCTTTGCACCGAAACTTCTGCCCTCAAAGACCTGACCGTCCGCAAGCATAAGATACGCTTTTTCTGATTGATTAAATAAAGACATTTTACCAATCCTTTCAATAAATTTGAAGATTTATAAAACACAGTCACGCCATTGTAACCGTGAGTTAATTGAATTTACATAAAGTCCTCTATATTTTCAAAGTCCATATCTTCGGGAAAATCATGCTCCACATAAACCTTGCCGTCTTTAACAGTGTACTTGATGTTGTCAGGAATATCGTAATAACAGCCTTCCCATACATAGTCGGCAGGTTCAGCGGATAAGATAAGCTGTCCGAGTTCTTCAGAAGCCTGCCTGTAATTTTCTCCGTCTTTACCACCTATTGCCGGACCGCTCTGACCGTGATAAACTTCAAGATAAATTTTATTATCCTGTTCATCCTCAGCGACTATAAAATAGCTATACATATTTTCCCAGTCTTCATCTATCCAGTCAGGCTGACCGAAAACTGTCATGGCTCTTCCAAGAAAAAGAACATCTTCACTTTCACTGATTCCATATCCCCATAATCCCCATATTTTATGTGTACCACCATGCAATTCCTTGCGTTCTTCTTCAGTTGCTCGTCTGAATTTATACATAAAAATCTCCTTATTTAAGGTTAATATACTGTGTTATGTCATCTCTCATACGGATAACCTCACGGCGTGCAGCTTTTGCAAAATCACGCTCATCACAGCCCTCTTTCTTGTATGCACACATTACAGCACGGCTTGAATTTACTATAGCTCCGAGACCATTTTCATCGAAACCGCCTTTCAGTCCCTCTGCACCTCCGCCCTGTGCACCGTAACCGGGTACGAGGAACATTGTATGCGGAAGTCTCTGACGGAGTTCAGTAAGCATTTCGGGATATGTAGCACCGACTACTGCACCTACTGCGGAATAACCGTATTTTCCGATTGTATCAGCTCCCCACTGTTCGCATAAATCACCCATTTTTGCATATATCGGAGTACCGTCCTCAAGTTTCAAATCCTGAAGTTCACCGCTTGACTTGTTGGAAGTCTTGACAAGAACATATATTCCTTTATCCTGCTCCCTGCACACTTTCAGAAGCGGTTCTATACCGTCTGTTCCGAGATAGCCGTTGACTGTAAGTGCATCTGCACCAAATGCTTCAAGATTATTTTCACCGACAGCAGTCGAACCGAGATGTGCATTTGTGTATGCTTCCATTGTCGCACCTATATCATTTCTTTTACCGTCTGTAATTACAAACATACCATTTAATTTAGCATATCTGATAGTCTTTTCAAGTGTTCTGATTCCATAGTGACCGTACATTTCATAATAAGCCGCCTGAGGTTTGATTGCAGGAACAACATCATGAATTTCGTCAATTATAGCCTGATTGAAGTCATAGATTGCTTTTGCGGCAGCTTTTAAAGTCCAGCCGTCCTTGTCAAGATAACGTCTCTGAATATATTCGGGGACGTATTCAAGTTTAGGGTCAAGACCCACAACAGTCGGGTTTTTAAGTTCAATGATTTTATCAATAAGTCTGTCGAATGACATAATATTTTCCTCCGTTTTTTATTTATTTCTTTCGTCGTATCTGATTACGCCTTTTGATATTGTCACAATCGGCTTTCCTGTTAAAGTCATACCCTTGAAAACAGTATTATGTGACTTTGAATGAAGCTTTTCGGGTACAACAGTCCACTTTTTATTTATATCGGCAATAACCAAATCAGCAGTTGAGCCGACTTTGATTCTTGGTATATCAAGTCCCAGAATTTTTCTTGGATTGATGCACATAAGTTCAACAACTTTATTCAGGCTGATTTCACCTGTGTGATACAAAGCTGTGAGAGTAACTGCAAGTGAAGTTTCAAGTCCGACAACACCGTTGGGAGCTTTTTCAAAATCGGCTTTTTCTTCGGGTGAATGAGGTGCATGGTCTGTGATTATGCAGTCAATCGTACCGTCCTTTATGCCGTTTATAATTGCTCTTACGTCCTTATCGGTTCTCAGCGGCGGATTCATTCTGTAATCCGCATCACGTTTTTCAAGAAGTTTATCCGTAAGCATGAAATAATGTGGTGCGGTTTCACAGGTGACCTTAACTCCCTGAGATTTCGCAAAGCGTATCATAGCCGTACTTCCCTCAGTTGATACATGGCATATATGAATGCGTGAATCAACTGACTTTGCAAGTATCATCTCACGGGCAGTTATATAATCCTCAGAAGCTCTGTCCATACCTTTCAATCCCAGTTTTTCGGAGACCTCTCCCCTGTTCATGATTCCGCAGTCTATAATGCTCAAATACTCGCAGGGATACGCAACAAGAAGTCCGTTTTCTTTGGACTTTTCAAGTGCCTTTCGCATCATCTCAGCATTCTCAACAGGTCTGCC
>JAIDNR010000125.1 GCA_029063695.1 Ruminococcus sp. | reverse complement strand
TTGTTATACTCTACTGTAACCAATGCACCGTCATTTCAATCATATTAAACTGCGTTAGGTTTAACTGTAACAATTGAACCACCCATAAGCTTTTTTTTTATAATTCATTGAATCTTGCAACGACAATGCCGATTCTTACGTCTTTCGGAATAAAATTACCTTCATAAGTTTTCATGATTTTTTCTCCTTTTTGTTTGATTTTTCATAAAGTTTATAGTTTTCACTGAGCATCTCAGTCAACTCATCTTTTTTATCAACGATTCTGAATTTAATCCCCTGTATATCTCGCATAATTTTCGTCAAGGATTTCAATAAGCTCGTCTTTTTCTTTGATTATCTTATATTTTGCAGGAGTATCGTTCTGCTTGTAATAAAGTTCGAGTGTATCGCCGTCAATCCTGTATTTATACTTCTCTTTCGGCTGAATTTTTATCATAGACTTATAAAACAAGCCGTCGGGAGTTATATAGATATACTTGTCAAGGAATATCATCAGAATATGACATATACCGCATAAAGTCCACGCTGTGAATGCAAGTAAATGCAGTCTCACATCTTTATCATCTCTGAGTGCCATTTTGTACTGTTCAAAGTTCAGATATGCGTTAAAAATGGAAAGGACAATCCACCATATATCAAACTTGATACTCTTTTTTACGGCGACTTTTCTGCTGATTTTTTTAATTCTCTGCGAGTTCACAACCGAAATAATCAAATCGTAGATAATAAACACAATCAGAAAGACAAAAACAGCGATGTAAAAATAGTCAGAAAATCCCATATCATTTCACCCCATATCAGTAGTTGAGAATATGCCCCATTCTGTCACGCTTTGTCTTAAGATAGAACAGGTCAAAAGCTGTAGCGTCCATCTGAATCGGCACACGTTCCTTGATTTCAAGTCCGAATCCACTGAGACCGTACACCTTGTCGGGATTATTCGTCAGCAGTCGGAGTGTTTTACAGCCGAGTTCACGCAGAATCTGTGCTCCGATGTAGTATTCACGCATATCACCAGGAAATCCCAGTGCAAGATTTGCATCAAGCGTATCCATACCGCCGTCCTGTAATTCATACGCACGGAGTTTATTTACAAGTCCGATTCCACGTCCCTCTTGTCTCATATAAAGAAGAATACCCCTTCCTTCTTTTTCAATCTGAGACATGGCAGATGCAAACTGCTGTCCGCAGTCGCATTTGAGTGAGCCGAAAGCGTCACCTGTAAGGCACTCTGAATGAACACGGCACAGAATATTTTCACCGTCGCCAATATCGCCCTTTACAAGTGCTATATGATGTTCGCCGTTCAGCTTATTTATATAACATATTGCTCTGAAATCACCGTACTTTGTCGGAAGTTTTGTATTTGCGACGCATTCAACAAAAGTCTCATGCACTTTTCTGTATTCTTTGAGTGCCTGAATGGTAATAAATTTAAGACCCCATTCTTTGGACTTTTCCTGCAATTCAGCAGAACGCATCATAGTACCGTCATCACGCATAATCTCACAACATAATCCGCATTCTTTAAGTCCTGCAAGACACATTAAATCGACTGTTGCTTCTGTGTGACCCTCACGCTCAAGCACACCGTTTTTCTTTGCGGTAAGCGGAAACATATGACCCGGACGACGGAAATCTTCGGGCTTTGCATTATCATCAACCGCCATACGTGCAGTGAAACCACGTTCCTGAGCCGATATGCCTGTAGTAGTCTCAACATGGTCAATTGATACAGTGAAAGCAGTACAGTGATTGTCCGTATTGTAGTCAACCATCTGAGGCAGGTGCAGTTTATTACAGAGTTCCGCACTCATAGGCATACATATAAGACCTTTGGCATGAGCAGCCATGAAATTCACGTTTTCTGTAGTTGCAAATTCAGCGGCACATATCATGTCACCCTCATTTTCTCTGTCCTCATTATCTGTAACGAGGATAATTTCACCGTTGCGGAGAGCCTGTAAAGCCTCCTCAACTGTATTATATTCAAACATAAAAGACCTCCTTTAATATTCTGTAAAATCGTTATCAGCTTTTTCAATCTGTTTAAACAAATCGACAGTCCATTCAATATTTTTTTTGGGATTTATTATTCCCAAAAATACACCCCTTGCCATATGGTTGTTGATATAGAAATTGTTGAAATCTTGCGGAAAATCAAGCATATGACTTTGTAAATCTTTCCACAGCTTTACATAAGAATTTTTATCAGCTTGTGGAAAATACCATTCGTTCCATGTGCGGTTATAGTTAGTCCATTCTGAAACAGGCTTTTTCAGAAATGCTTCAGCCGACTTTATAACGTCTTCAAAGCTTTTATAAACAAAGTAAAAAGTAGTTTCTCCCTCATTAAGTTCAATATCTTGTGCAGTACAGAAGTCAATCTGGATTTTGTTTTCACGGATATATATTCTTCTGCATAATCCTTTATATTTTTCAGGATAGCTTCTGTCAACTTCAATGTATCCTGAACCGACTTCTATATAACGTTTTATTTCCTGAATATCCATGAAAATCACTCCTTACTTGCTGACCTTTATATCACCCACATCTGCTTTCATTTCAATAGTACATTTGCCGTCAACAATAATTTTCTTTTCCTGCTCTACAATATCTTTTTTTGAGGATATTTCCTCATAGTTTTTGCCCTGAGTATCAAGCTTAATATCGCCGACGTTTGAATCAACAGCAATTTCGGACTTTTCAACTGTTCCGAGTGACAAATCAATATCACCGACATCTGCTTTGAGTTCAAGTTCCGCTTCCGAAAGTCCTGTGATTTCACAGTCGATATTGCCGACATCTGCATCAAAGCTTGATTTGTCTGTTACTGTGATATTATTTGCGGTGACGTTTCCGACATCACTTGAAATATCGAAACTTCCCGAAAAATCACTGATTTCTATATCGCCGACATCTGTTGAAATATCAAAAGACTTTAAATTATCAGGCAGAGTAACTTCAATATCAGTGATGATATTTACTAAGTTACTGTTTTTGGTATTTCCGATTTTTTTACCTGTTTCTGAATCAATAAAGTCAATATGAAGTGTATCGCCCTGAGTTTCACAACGGAGTTTTGTATTATCCATAGCTTTCTGAGCTTTTTCCTCACTGATTGCCTTGTATTCACAGCTTGCATTAATTACAGCTTCACTGGAATCACCAACAATAATATTGCAGTCGCCTACATCAATATCAATTTTGATTTTTTCAATGCCTTTTATATCGACTGTCTGAGTTTCGCTGTTTTTCTTGATACAGTCAAGAGTTATATTGTTATTCAGACCATGAATATTTATATTGCATGAAGATAGTGAAAGTATTCCCAGAACTGCACATAAAGCTAAGAATTTTTTCATAAAAAACCTCTTTCTGCAAGAAATGCCATATCAATCACACTGTCCGACTTTGCAGGACTTATAAGTTTTTCAATGTACTTGCCGATTATATCATTTTCCAGATTAACAACATCGCCAACTTTTTTTGCTGAAAGTACAGTTTTTCCAGACGTATGCGGAATTATTGATACACTGAAATTATTATCACTGACTTTTGCAACAGTAAGACTTATACCGTCAATCGCAATCGAGCCTTTTTCTACAATATAACGCATAATATTATTATCGGCTTTTATAGTATACCATACAGCAATACCATCGTTTTTTATATCTGTGATGATTCCTGTACCATCAATATGACCCGAAACTATATGACCGCCAAAACGTCCATTCGCTGACATCGCACGTTCCAGATTAACAGTACTTCCTGTTCTGAGACTTCCCAAAGATGAACGACTTAAAGTTTCATTCATAACGTCCGCCTGAAATATACTTCCGTCAGATTTCGTGACAGTCAAACAAACTCCGTTTACTGCAATACTGTCACCCAAATGAACATCAGACAGAATTTTTTTAGCCTCAATACGTATAAAAGATTTATTTCCATTTCGGCAGACTTCTTTTACAGTCCCGATTTCCTCAATTATTCCCGTGAACATTTTTCACCCTGCTTTCAATTAAAATATCATCGCCTATGTACTTTACTTTTGTATCCGTCAGCATAAAAGCGTCTGACGGTACAGGAACTCCGATTCCTGAAACAGGCGACTTTGCACCTGCTCCTCCGAAAATTTTCGGTGCGATATAAGCCTGAACTTTATTCACAAGTCCTGCATTCAGCATTGACCAGTTGAGTTCGCCTCCACCCTCAAGCAAAATACTGTCAATTCCCATATCGCCAAGTTTACACATAAGCTGATTCAAATCAATATGGTTGCCATTTTTATCAAGGCTGATTATATTGCAGTTGTTTACAAGTTTAAGTTTGCCTTTTTTTATTTTATCATCTGATGATGTGGCTATTATTGTAGGAATTTCCCTTGCTGTACGGACGATATTGCAGTCAAAAGGAATACGCAAATGAGTATCACATATAATTCTTATTGGATTGCGACCGTTTTCAAGTCTGCACGTAAGCATGGGATTATCCGCAAGAACAGTGCCGATTCCGACCATAATCGCTGAATGCCTGAGACGTTCCCGCTGAACATTCATGCGAGCCTGTTTACCTGTAATCCACTTTGATTCACCTGTATAGCAGGCGATTTTTCCGTCCATTGTCATAGCATATTTCATTGTAATAAACGGTCTGCCTATTGTGATATAGTGGAAAAAAATTTCATTCAGTTCGTCGCACTCATCTTTTAATATACCCTCAGTCACTTCTATTCCGTGTTCATGGAGAATTTTTGTCCCTTTACCTGCAACAAGCGGATTCGGGTCTGATGAACCGATATAGACGTGACCGATTCTGTGTTCAATTACTGCTTCGGTACAAGGCGGAGTTTTTCCATGATGACAGCATGGTTCAAGTGTTACGTACATATCAGCTCCCGTGCAGTCAATTTCTTTACTGTCACAGTCCGCAAAAGCAAAACGCTCCGCATGAAGTTCACCGCATTTCGGGTGAAAACCACGTCCGATAATTTCTCCGTTTTTTACAATTACAGCTCCGACCATAGGATTCGGATTGACAAATCCCATACCTTTTTTGGCAAGTTCAAGAGCTTCTTTCATATATTTTTCATGAGACATAAAATACCTCCATATCAGAAAATAATGAAAAATCTTGTTTTTATGTATCAATTCTTTTCATATCTGTCAAAGAAAGATTACGATATATCAAATCATTACGAACTGTGAATCCGATTTTTTCCAAGAAGTCATTACCTGTTATATTTTTTTCAAAAACAACAAGAGCAGTTTTATTGATACCTATAGTTTTCAGTGCCGACATAGCTCTATTTACCAACTGTGTTGCGATTCCATTATGCCTGCAATCATGGTGAACCGCTATATGATAAATATAGCCTCTGCGACTATCATTTCCAACAATAATAACACCTGTTATTTTGTTGTCTGATTCTGCGAAAAAACAGGTTTCGGGATTTCTCTGTAAAAATTTATCAATACCATCTTTTGAATCGTCCAGATTATTTAATCCCATTCCTTTACAGGAAAGCCATAATGCATAAACATCTTCATAGTCATCAATTGTCATAACTCTAATATTCATTGATTATTTCATTTCGATTTCAGTATGAAAATAAAAACCCCCGAAAAATCGGGGCATAATTCAGCTATATTGCTGAATATCTTCTCTCATCCGGACTATAACCGTCGGCTTCGGAATTTCACCGAATCAGCCCAAAAGGCTCACAGGCTTTAACTGTCGGTAGGGAATTCCACCCTGCCTCGAAGATTTTATGTGTATATTATATCATATTGTTATTTTTATGTCAACAGTAAATGGACAAAATCAAAAAATTTTTTCTTCATATTGACATTTCGACAACTATGTGTTATAATATTTTTAATAGGCATTGTTGCCTGTCAATCAAGAAATAGGGGGATTATTCATGTATTGTAAAAACTGTGGAAATACTATGGACGATAATGCTGCTGTATGTATCAACTGCGGTACTCCAAAGGGGCATGGAGAAAGATTCTGTATAAACTGTGGAACTGAATTAAAGCCTGGTGCAGCCGTCTGCACTACCTGTGGATTCGCAACTCAGGTAAACAGAGGAATCGGAACTTCGGGACTAAAATCAAAAATGGCTGCCGGACTTCTTGGTATCTTTCTCGGCGGCTGGGGTATACATAACTTTTATCTTGGTTACACAACAAAAGGTATAATTCAGATTGTTCTTACACTCTGCTCATGCGGAATCGGCAGTATCTGGGGACTTATTGAGGGTATAC
>JAIDNR010000124.1 GCA_029063695.1 Ruminococcus sp. | reverse complement strand
GCAGACATAGCGATTTAAGGTAATTTCAACGGAGCTGTGTCCTAAAAGTTCAGATAATGACTTGACATCAAATCCAAGTTTTACGCAGTTTGAAGCAAAAATGTGTCGAAGTGCATGGAAATGAACTGACGGTAAATTGGCATTTTTGAGAATTTTTGAAAAGCGGTACTGCATTGTTCTTGGCTCAACAGGCTTTTCTCGACATGAAACAACGAATTCCTTTTGTTTTCCCTTGAATTTTAAAAGTAAATTCACCATACAATCAGGAATTGGAATGATTCTTTTTGAAGATTCGCTCTTAGGTTCTGTAATTACCAATTTTGTTTTTCTTTTTTCATTTTGAACCTGAATCCGCTGGATAGTTTTTCTGACGGTCAAAATACGTTTTTCAAGGTCGACATCTTCCCATTGCAGAGCACATAACTCTCCAATTCTAATACCCGTAGTCATTGATAATGCGACTCCAAGTGTTGCCTGATTCTGATTATCGTGAATATATTTTTGCAGTCTATCTTGTTCAGTGCCGTCAAGCAGCTTGATTTCAGGAGCTTTTTTGCGTGGCAGCTTGATCTCATTCATCGGATTAAATATATGATAAGTTCGCACAGCGTACTTGAACAGCGATTTCATGACAATTATAATATCTGAAATATAGCGATTAGACAGCCCAGATTGCTGCTTCAACTCAATAAACGAGTATACATCTGATGCACTCAAAGAATCTACCGCTGTTTTACCAAAAGCAGGCAAGATATGCTTTTGTGCCTTAAGAAAATAATTGGCGGCAGTTGATTCTTTGACTTGATGCTTTATAGTTTTCATCCATTCATTGAATAGTTGGGTAATACTGATAAAGCAACAATGGCTTTGGGATTTTCTGCGAATTTCCGCCATTTTCTTTTGAGTTTCTTCTTTGGTTCTTCCGAAAAAATACTGAAACTTGCGTGTTCCATTACTGTTTTTTCCTTTTGTTATACGTCCTTCCCAACGTCCATCTCTACGCTTATATATGTTGAAATTTTCCATTCATTTAACTCCTCACCTATAAAATTCTTCAAATTCTATTGACTTTCTGCTTCTTGTGTGATACAATTAAATATATTTAATTGAGTACATATTTCGTAAAAGACCGAATTTTACGAAAATTTCTATCGAAAATAAATTTTGAAGTCTATTCTATATTACTCATATTTTGAGTAATAGTCAATATAACTATATACCAGATATATCGAGGTGATTTTGTTGAAATTGAACTTAAAATTGCGTCAGCTACGTGAGGACAATAATATGTCCCAGGCTGAAATGTCGAAGCTGCTAGGATGTTCGCAGCAGACTTACTCCCGATATGAATCCCATACTACGGAAATTCCGCTGGAATCCCTGATTTTTCTTGCTGATTATTATGATACTAGCGTGGATTTTCTGCTTGGGATCACAAATCATAATGAGCCGTATCCTAAAAATAACGTATTTTGACCGTCAGGTAAAAAAAGCACCGTACTTCGGTGCCAAAAATATGTGGCTGCGAATAATCACAGCCACTAATCAATTTTCTGGTATCTTGGGAAAAATTTGCTCGCTACATTTTATAATCTGTTCTGCTGCTCCCGGCTTATCTTCTGTCACCTTCAAAAACAAATCTGTTGTCAAAGTTTGAATCCTTTTCCCAATTGTTGTTATCAATGGAACTCCCCGACTGTGCAAACGCTCATAATAGTGACCATTTTTATAGTCCATCAGTTCATTATGAATCGAATTCAGTTCAATACTATAACGCACTTTGGTCATATCCGGCATGTGCAATAACAATAATTCCATATTACTTACAAATTCACTCAAAGGCGGAATGTCATCTGCATTCTCACCATAGTAAACTCGTGATTCCTTCACTTTTCCTTCTGCCAATGCATCAGCAATGTGAAGCATTGCCGTGTAAACAGTCATCCCTTTCGACTTTGCTACAATTGTTGGATTGTCACGGAATACTTCTTCAAGTTCCAAAAGCAGACTGCGGTAATACTCCACAATTGCTTTTGGATATAGCTTACCAATATCATCAAAAATCGACTCAAAACCATTGGATTTTGTAAGATCAATAAAAATATTTCTGATTTTTACATACTCATCTTCAACAATCTCTACAGGAAGAAACGATTTTGTGATGCTGTCAAAAGCTGCATTCAGATATTGATGATATGAATTCCGTCTATTTTTCAAATGCTGAATTAAATCATCGGGTGGTGACTTCATAAGTTTAAGAAAGTTATCCTGAAAATTTACTCCCATTGTGAAAGTACTTCCAAAGTCATAGGTGAAGATATGTCCATTGTAGATTCCATATGAAGTTCCATCCTCCTGATCAGCAATCAGATTCAAAATTACACATCGTGCTGCTTCATGAGGACAAGACAGAAAATCCTCTTTTGTTGCCGGAGATAAACCATCAAGAAACTCAATACCTACTGAATGTCGAAAAGAAACCCGCTTAATTTGTTTGTGACTGCTGAACAACCATGCTTTTGGTGTATTAATACCAAGAATCTGTGCTAAAGAACAAGCAAGATATTCATTTGCAGCATCCATCGCATTCATCTGCTTCACTAGAAGTTTACTTCCGTCTGCGTGTGTGGCTATGTATAACGGACCGGATTCTCCGTATTCCTCACCATCTCTACGATTCTGCTTAAAACGTGTATAATTATAGTTTTCAGGATTTAACAACATTTTTCGCCCACCACCAAATACTTTCTTATCACACTCATAATTTCATCCAACCGCTTCTCGCCAACACCTTTTATACTGCTCAATTCAGCCCTAAGTGCCTCTAAATCGACAGCAGAGGTTTCAGCATCTTCCATTACATTATAATAATAATTTGTAAGAAATTTCTGCATTTCCTCACGGCTCATGCTCTTTATCTTCTTATATGTAGCTCTGTCAAGAACCAATTCCTGTGCCATAGCATTTTTTCTTTTTCACACATTTCTTTTTCAATTATAGCATAACTCACTAAAAAAAGCAATCTGTTTTCCATATTATGTAAC
>JAIDNR010000123.1 GCA_029063695.1 Ruminococcus sp. | reverse complement strand
TGTTGTGTATAAGAGACAGATAATCGGAAGTGCATCATTCGGCAGAGTTCCTACCGTTTCGGCATCGGCAACTTTAAGCATGGGAGCATAGCTAACTGCTCCGAGAGAATTGAAACTTGCCTGAACCATATTCTCGTCCATTACAGCAGACTGCTGTATTTCGATTTTCCAGTCCTCAAGAAATGCACTTATATTAGGAATATTCGTTGCATTGAGATTCGGAACATAAATCAAATCCTTTTCATATTTTCCGCTATTATAAAGAAAATCACTGATTTTTGTTATAATGTCTTCCGTGAAATCCACAACAGGACAGGCAACAACAAGCATATCATAATCATCAACGCTGAGTGTATCTGTAGCAATATCGATTTCAGTGCATTCATAGCCGTTTGTTGTGAGAAAATTCTCAAATGATGCAGTAATTGAGGCGTGTGTGGTATCAAGAATGGAATTTCCGTTCATTTTGGTTGCAAAAGCAGTTCTTACAGGATTTGCGTCCGTAACTGCCCTGATAGCAGAAGTAATGGTGCTTTCACCTGCAAAAGTCATATTTATATTGTTGATATTACTGTCCTGAGTAGGAGCAATCATACCTGCAACAGCATTGGAATCAATTACTTTTACACGTTCACCGCACTGGAGAACAATACTTCCCTGTGTGATTTCACCACTGTAGTAATTGCTGAATCGTGTAACAACATCAGGGTCTTTGTTCATGTCAACATAGCTTACGGATATACTTCCCTTGCCCTGCTCTGCATATACAGCATACTTATCAAGAATTTCGGGAATAATTTCAAAAGGCATTTCAACCACAGCACCGTAATACTGATAGAACATATTTTCATACTGCTGTGACATGGCAGAAAAATAATCTTTTGTCATCATTACAGTAATTTCAACGTCCTTGTCAATAGCCTGTACAGCCTCAATTGACTTATCCGAAAGCTCATATCTGTTATCGGGAGTAAGGTCGATTTTAACAGGATAACGCTTCATAAGAAGTCCGCACATAAGATTGAGGACTATAACAATAGCGATTACAAGAATAATAACAACAACAGACATTGAGCCGAATTTCAGTTTCTTAAAATTTCCTGACTTTTTCGGCTTGGCAGTTTCAACAGTCTCCTCAACAGAAGTATCTGTAAATTCCTTCTTTTCTTTTTTGCTCATTGGTATCAGTCTCCTTTCCGTGATTAACCCCAGCGTCTCTTATCAAGAACTCTTACTGTAAAGAAGTTGAAGATAAAAGCAACACTGATGAAAAATACTACACTTGAGAGATTAAATACTCCCTGAGTAAATTCAATGTATCTTGAATAAAATGAAAGTGAAAGCATGGCTTTCTGTATATACTCATTTGAAATGTTTGCTGCAAGTGAATCAAAAAGATACAGTACAAAAAGTGCAAGCATACTTGCAACAGCAGATGCCATCTGATTTTCCGTAAGTGAAGATACAAAAAGTCCGACAGCAATAAAAGCCGAACCAAGAAACAGCATTGCAAAGTAATTTCCGAGAAGCGATGCCCACAGCACCTCACCATAAACAGCAATAATTATTGAATAGATAAATACAACACTTTCTGCAATAATAAACAGAGTAAGTGCGGCAAAATATTTACCCAGAACAATTGACCATAAACCGATAGGTGCAGTAAGAAGTCCCTGGTCTGTACGGTTTTTCTTTTCCTCGCTCATAAGTTTCATTGTGAGAATTGGTATAAGAAACAGTACTATCATAAACATAGAACTGAACATTGATGACATATTTGAAGTTGCCGAACCTATTACACCGAAAAAGAAAAAGATTCCCGAAAGAAGCGTGAATACTGAGAGGAACACGTAGGCAAGTCCCGATGTAAAGAATGCACCCATTTCACGTCTGTATATAGCTCCCATTATTCATCTCCTCCTTTATCAAGACTAACTTTCTCCGTAGCCACAAGTTCTCCGTCCTGCACATTAATATCAAATTCGGGGGCAGGTCTGCTGACTGCACCTTCGGGAACTACATCACCTACAGTAATTTTAAGGAATATATCTTCAAGCGTAAGGTCTGAAAGCTGAAGCATGAGAATATTCCAGTTCTTTTCTCTGCAAAGAGTATTTATTGCACGGCGAATATCCGTTTTTCCGTCTGTTTCAACATCATAGTCATATATTCCACGTTCACGCTCCATATCAGCACGAACATATTTTATTCCGTCAAGTTTTCTGAGAGAATCAACAATTTCCTGCTTGTCATCGACAGTATGAGTTGTACCCTCAATTCTGATTGTCATTTTATGCTGATTTGTAATACTTCTTGCAATTTCGTCCGCTGTACCATGTGCGGAAACAACGCCCTTGTTGATGATAATTATTCTGTCGCATACCGCCTGAATTTCGGGAAGTATATGAGATGAAAGAATAACAGTATGATTTTTTCCCAATTTTTTGATAAGTGTACGTATCTCAACAATCTGACTCGGGTCAAGTCCGACTGTAGGCTCGTCCAGAATAAGAACAGGCGGATTATTGATAAGTGCCTGAGCAAGCCCGACTCTCTGCTTGTAACCCTTGGAAAGATTACGGATAAGTCTGCTTCTTACATGAGTAATTTTACACAGATTGCATATTTCATCAAGATGTTTTCTGCGTGACAGCTTGCATTTTTTCAGGTCATACATAAAATTAAGATAGCCGTCCACGGTCATATCAACATAAAGAGGCGGAATTTCGGGAAGGTATCCTATATTTGACTTTGCTTTTATAGGGTCTTCCAGAATATCAATTCCATTTATTCTGATACTTCCCGATGTTGACGAAATATAGCCTGTAAGCATATTCATTGTAGTTGACTTTCCTGCTCCATTAGGACCGAGGAATCCCAATATTTCGCCTTTTTCGACCGTAAAGCTTATATCGTTGACGGCTTGCTTGTCGCCATAACGCTTGACAAGGTTTCTGACCTCAATCATTTAATTATATCCTCCTGATATTTTAATTTAATAATGCTTTTATAATATCTTATTTGTGTGATAACATCGTGAAAGCATTACGAATTTTCTATGTTAAAACAAAAAGCATTAGCTTTTTTCATATCATCGGCAATCTGATTTTTAAGTTTATCTACAGAACTGAATTTCTTTTCGGGACGTATAAAATCAATAAGCATTACCTCAATATTTTTTCCGTATAAGTCACCCGAAAAGCCTATAATATGAGTTTCCGCAAGAGGCATACCACCATAATTCACAGTAGGTTTCATGCCAATATTTGTTATCGCTTTATAATATTTTCCGTCGATTAATACCGCACCTGCGTATACTCCGTATTTCGGCACAAGCTGTCCTTTGCTGAAAAGCTGATTTATTGTCGGAAAACCAATAGTCCTTCCGAGTTCCGCACCATGAACGACTTCTTTATTAATAGTATAAGGCTCACCAAGAAACTGCCATGCTCTTACAATATCGCCGTTCAGGAGTAGATTACGAACAGCCGTTGATGATACTGTTTCGCCCTCATACATAACATCATCGGCAATACGAACTTCAAAGCCGTACTTCCTGCCCATGTCACACAATTCAGCAACTCCGCATGAAGCAGATTTTCCGAACCTGAAATTATTTCCACAGCATACAAAATCTGCATTCAGTTTGCCAATAAGAATGTTTTTAACAAATTCTTCACCATTCATATCACATACATCACTGAAATCAACAGAATAAATCTGCTCAATACCATATTCGCTAAGAATCTTTGATTTCTCCGACTTATCATAGATATATCCCGCATTACTTTTCCCTGCAACCGCATCGGGATTGAAAGTAAACACAGACGGCACAAGTCCGCTTTCCACTGCAATATTCAGAACAGTACGATGTCCGAGATGAATACCGTCAAAAAGACCAAGTGCGACGGCAGATTTTCTTTTTTCCATAAGTTCACCTCAGATAAAATTTTTAACAACACGCAGTTCGAATTTTTTAAAATCCGCACACGCAATACCGATAAATTCATGGTCATAGCCATATACAGCATATTCACAAACGTTCTCTTTTATATGATTTATGCGGTTCAAATCAAGTTTTACTCCGTTTCTGTACATTCTTGTCTGTACTTCATTAAGTCTGAGTTTAGGAAGTCCGCTGAAAGCACTTTCTACGGATATGAGAACTTTTTCTTCAATATTCCCTAAATCAGCATACTTCTGAATTTCTTCAAGCGTAAAACAGTCACTGAGAGAAAAACCTCCCGACCATGTACGCACAAGAGAAGTCATAACACCGCCACAGCCTAAAGATTTACCAATATCATCAATAAGACTTCTGATATAAGTCCCTTTTGAACAGATTACCGAAATCACTCCCGACTGCAAATCTTCGTCAAAACTTTCAAGTTTTATACTGTCAACAGTTATTTCACGTTCAGGACGTTCTATTTCAATTCCTTTTCTTGCAAGGTTGCATAACTTCTGTCCGCCAATTTTAATTGCAGAATACATCGGTGGTATCTGCTTTATGTTTCCTGTAAACTTCGGAATCACATCAAGTATATCTTTTTCTGT
Organism: Ruminococcus sp.; assembly: GCA_029063695.1. GTDB lineage: Bacteria > Bacillota > Clostridia > Oscillospirales > Ruminococcaceae > Ruminococcus. Next base: position 11,586 of record JAIDNR010000123.1, on the reverse strand, counting down.
AACTTTTGATGAATATTCTGCTGTAATCTCCCCCGTAATATCAAGCGTATCGGTAGAAATACCCAGTCTGAATCCTGCACGGTATGCCTTAGAGGTATCAGGAATAATATCACAAGCTTTTGTAGCCGTTCCGACAAAAACAGGCAGAACACCCGTTGCCATAGGGTCAAGCGTACCGCCGTGACCGATACGCTTTATTTTCATAATGCCCCTGAGTTTTGCAATAACATCAAAGGAAGTAAATCCCTCAGGCTTATTAACGCAGAGTATGCCGTTCATCATGCCATTGCCTTTCTTACTGCTTCAACAATCTTATTTTCAGCCTCTTGCAGTGTGCAGCCCTCAATTGAACAGCCTGCTGCTTTTTCGTGACCGCCTCCGCCGAGAGAACGGCATATTTCGGAGACGTTTACGCTGTCCGCCGAACGGAAAGAACATTTGAACGTATTCGGCTCACGTTCTTTTATAAGTACGCCGACTTCTGTTCCCTCAAGCTGAATTGTCATGGGTGCAAGCCCTTCAAATTCATCGGAATTTATACCGATTTCTTTCATCATATCAAGAGTTACAGAAGCAATGACAAGCTTATTGTCAAGATATTCTTCCATAAGATTCACAAACTTTGATTCAAGTATCATTCTTGCTTTTGTTTTTATTTCAAACATTGCACGGTTGATTTCGGCAAAGTTTATATCATAGCTTCGCTTCATTTCAGCCGCAATTTCATGTGCACGGGGAGTGGTACAGTCATATTTGAAACAGCCTGAATCCGTAGCGATTCCCGTATAAAGACACATTGCACAATGACGGCTTATTTCAACGCCCATGAACTTTGCAAGGTCATATATAATTTCACAGGCTGCTGTCGCCTTGGGTCTCAGGAGAGTTTTTTCTGCATAATTAATATTTGATATATGGTGGTCAATACAGAGCTGAATTTTATCTCCGTAAATATCCTTATATTTTCCCATGAGCTTTGTATCAGCAATATCAACGGCAATAACAGTTTCAGGCTCAAAATCTTCACCTGCTCCTGTATTTGTCATAAAATCATAGCGTGACGGAAATTCGTCACTGCAAACAACACGACTTCTTATTCCGAGTTCAGCAAGAATATCTTTCAAACCGAATCCCGCACCGATACAGTCGCCGTCGGGACTCTGGTGAGTAATTATAACAGCATCTTTGCAGTTCCTCAGAAAAGTTTCTGCTTCACTGTAACCTATATACATTGAAAAATCTCCTTTACTTGAATTTTTTACAGAATATCATTGAGCTTTCTGCTTATCTCCGCACCTCTTTCAATAGAGTTATCGGCAATAAACGTAAATTCGGGTGATTTTCTCATCTGAAGGCGGTGAAACAGTTCACGGCGGATAAATCCCGATGCACTTTTAAGTCCCTGAACAGATTCATTTGTGCGTTCCATTCCGCCGAGACTTGAAACATAAACCTTGCATACAGACATATCACCCGATAAATCAGTTCTTACTATAGTCAGAAGTTTGTCAATCCGAGGGTCTTTGAGTTCCCTTAGAACAGCGGTAAGTTCTCTTTTTATATCCTCTGCCATACGGTTTGTTTTATAATTTGCCATAATTATCCTTTCTTCACTGCTTTAAGCTTTACTTTAAATCCTCCTGATTTTCTTTCGGAATGCTTCTGTACTGAAACTGATTCGGACTGAGCAAAGAATCCGCCGTCATCAGCCGGTATATCATAGGATTTACTGTAATCGGGCAGATTTTCGTCGCCCTCTTCATAGTATATATCAGCGAAATTATGATATTCGGGTTCAAGCTCAATATCACGGACAGGTCTTTCAATCCCCATAAGGTCATTCGGAAAATCTTCGGAAGTCTCAAACGGACTTGATTCGCCCAGCAGGATTTTTTTTACAGACTCGAAAAAATAAATATCAACAGGTCCGAAATCCTCCCATGCCAGAGCCTCATTGCAGTACTGAATCATATCCGCATTGCTCATTCTTTCATCATTCATATTCCAGTTCCTCATATTTCCGGTTAGAAGTCCGGAGAAAACTCCGGACTGAAATCCGAATTAATCTTCTCTGTATTCCTCAACGATATATGTCTCAAAAATATCGCCCTCTTTTACATCACTGAACTTTTCAAGACTTATTCCGCATTCATATCCTTCTGCAACTTCCTTTGCGTCGTCCTTGAAACGTTTCAGACCTGCGATTTTATCATCGGCAATGATAATACCGTCACGGACAACACGCACCTGACAGCCTCGTACAACCTTACCATTAAGGACATAGCTTCCTGCAACCATTCCGACATTGGAAATCTTGTAAACCTGACGGACTTCAATACGTCCCAGTTCAACATCACGGAATTTAGGTGCAAGCATACCTTTCATGGCAGTTGAAATTTCCTCAATAGCATCATAGATAATGCGGTAGAGACGAATATCAACGCCGTCACGAACTGCATTTTCAGATGCAACAGGGTCTGGACGCACATTGAATCCTACAATAATTGCATTTGATGCACTTGCAAGCATAACGTCGCTTTCCTTTACTGCACCGACTGCACCATGAATTACACGCACTCTTACTTCATTGTTTGAAAGCTTTTCAAGCGACTGCTTTACAGCTTCAACAGAACCCTGTACATCAGCCTTTACAATAATAGGAAGTTCCTTTATTTCGCCCTCTGCAATCTGACTGAAAAGATTATCAAGAGTAACTTTTCTGTATGCATTGAACTGCTCCTGTTTAGCCTCATGCTTACGCTGTTCAACAAGTTCACGAGCAAGTCTTTCGTCCTCAACAGCATTGAAAACATCACCTGCACTCGGAACTTCCGCAAGACCTGTAATCTCAACAGGAACAGACGGTCCTGCCGATTTAACTGTTCTTCCCTTATCGTTTGTCATTACACGCACACGACCTACTGATGTACCTGCAATAAGGACATCGCCCTGTTTAAGTGTACCGTTCTGGACAAGAAGTGTTGCAATAGGACCTCTGCCCTTATCAAGACGTGCTTCGATTACAGTACCTTTTGCAAGTCTGTCAGGATTTGCTTTAAGTTCCTGAACTTCCGCAACAAGAAGTACGGATTCAAGAAGTTCATCAATTCCCTCGCCTGTCTTTGCAGAAACGGGAACGCATATTACATCGCCTCCCCAGTCCTCACACACAAGGTCATATTTTGTAAGTTCTTCCTTGATTCTGTCAGGATTTGCACCCTCTTTATCCATTTTATTGATAGCAACAATAATCTGTACTCCTGCGGACTTCGCATGATTGATTGATTCAACAGTCTGCGGCATGATACCATCATCAGCAGCAACAACAAGAATAGCAATATCAGTGATATTCGCACCTCTTGCACGCATTGAAGTAAATGCCTCATGACCAGGAGTATCAAGGAATGTGATTTTCTGTCCGTTTACTTTAACCTGATATGCACCGATATGCTGAGTGATACCGCCTGCTTCACCTGCGGCAACATGAGCATCTCTGATTCTGTCAAGGATTGAAGTCTTGCCATGGTCAACGTGACCCATAACAACAACAACAGGACATCTTGATTCAAGATTTGTATCATCATCATCGCTGTCGTCAATAAGACGTTCTTCAATTGTGACAATAACCTCTTTTTCTACCTTTGCACCCATTTCTTCAGCAACAAGTGATGCTGTATCAAAATCAACTTCCTGATTAATAGATGCCATAATGCCAAGACCCATAAGTTTCTTGATAACTTCTGTGGCAGTAGCTTTAAGACGTGCGGCAAGTTCACCGACAGTAATTGTATCAGGAATCATAACTTTAAGCTGCTGTTTTCTTGCACGTTCAAGCTCAAGTCTCTTTAATTTTTCTGCTTCGGATTCCTTTTTCGAGAACTGCTGACGGTTTCTCTGAGCTGATTTCTGGTTAATCTTCTGCTTTTTAGAAGAATAATTATCACTGTGCTTATTGTTGGAAGAAGCCATCTGGTCATAACGTTCATTGTACTTGTCAAGGTCAATATAACTTCCTCTTGTATCAACGGTACGTCTCTGTATAGCAGTAGATGCAGTTTCAGAAGAAAAATTTACATTGAGCTTACTGCTTTCGCCTCTGTCCCTTGCCTTAGCCTGCTCCTTTTTCTTTTTCTTCTCATTGGATTTGTTTCCGTCAGACTTTTTGAAATTCGTCTGTTTGTTCTCCTTTACAGCGGTTTTTTCCTCAGTTTTCGGAGTTCCTTTTACTTCATTGCTCTTGGACTGATTCCTTGTCTGCTTCTTATCTTTTTTATTGTCCTTTCCGTTATCTTTGCTGCCGTTTCCGACTTTTTTGTCATGCTTTGGTTCAGATTTCTTTTCGGAATTTTTATCGGACTTTGAATCCTCTTTCTTCAGTGGCTTAGGCTCATTCTTTGATGCAAAATAGTCATCAAATGACTTGACCTCATTTTTCTTTGTCTGATGTTCAAGAATAACATTCATTTCCTTTTCAGTAAGAATTGATGAAGACTTTTTCTTATTATCGCCTTTTTTTGCGAAAAAATCAATAATTTCCTGAGAAGAAATATTTAAATCTTTCGCAGCATCGCTTAATTTTATCTTTTTTGCCATAGGCTGAAATACCTCCTTAAGTCATGCCGCATTAAATAAATCACGGCTGTTCGTTTATATGAATATATGTCAACACTGAAAAACAGTGTTATTTTTACAGGGCGATTATTCTGTTGAATCCATCAGCAAAGCCTCTGTCGCATATCGCTATGACTGCCGTTTCCTTTCCGCAGAGAGAGCCGATTTCAGCTTTTTCAAGTTCTGTTACAAGCACGGTAATATCATTCTTTCCGCACATAAAACGGACTTCTTTAAGAGTTTTCGGCGAAACATCACAAGCAGTGAGAATACAGTATGCATTTTTGTTTAAAACAGTTTCCTTGGCACTGTCAAAACCTCTGACCGTTTTTCCTGCTTTTATACATATCGTAAGCAAATCAGCCGTTTTCTGTTTCTTTACCGAGTTCATCAAGCATCACCTCATAAACGCTGTCATCTATCCTGCATGAGAATGATTTTTCAAACCGCCGTGCTTTTCTTGCCTTGTCAAAACATTCTGTACTTCGGCATATATATGCACCTCTGCCGTTTTTCTTGCCTGTAAAGTCAAGGATTATTTTGCCTTCAGGTGATTTAACCACACGCATAAGCTCTTTTTTAGGCTTCATTTCATTACAGCCAAGACACATTCTCATTGGTATTTTAACAGACTTCATAAATTATTCCTCTGATTCCGTCAGATTTTCGGTTTTGGCAGTTTCTTCAGCAGCCGTCTCCTCAACTGCATTTTCCGAGGACTCATCTGTCAATATTTCTGCAACTTTTTCTTCTGTGATTACTTCCTCAGCAGGCGTTTCAGCGGCAGGTACAACAAAATCATCGCTGAGTTCCGGTGCGGTTTCACCTGTAACGGTATCTGTCTTAGGCTTTATGTCAATCTTATATCCCGTAAGTTTTGCGGCAAGCTTTGCATTCTGTCCTTTGTTGCCTATTGCAAGCGAAAGCTGATTATTCGGAACAACAACGGTACAATTTTTTTCCTCCGCCGATGTGATTACTGTTTTAAGTACATCAGCAGGAGCAAGTGCACGGGCAATAAACTCCTCAGGCTTTTCACTCCATGGGATAATATCAATCTTTTCACCACTGAGTTCATTTACAACTGCTGTAATTCTTGACATTTTAGTACCTATACAAGCACCGACAGCATCAACATTCGGGTCTTTTGACCATACAGCAATTTTTGTTCTTGAACCTGCCTCACGTGAAATGGACTTTATTTCAACGGTTCCGTCATATATTTCAGGAACTTCAATCTCAAAAAGTCTTTTAACCAAATCCTTATGAGTACGTGAAATCTTGACAATCGGCTTTTTTGTCTTGCCGACAATGCCTGTAATGTATACTTTTATTATGGCATTGATTTTTATATTACTGTCGTTCGGAATCTGCTCATTCCTGAAAAGATAAAGCTCTGTTCCGTCATAATCAACAGTAACAGTACCCCTGCCCGGTTCAATCTGTGAAACTTTTACGGTTATGCAGTCGTGTTCTTTCTGCTCAAACTTATTGAGCATCTGATTGCGGTTTATCTCTCTCAAATCACCTTTTATTGACTGCTTTGCGGAAAGTGCAGCCATTCTGCCTAGTTTGGAAATATCAATTTCCTTGAGAATAGTTCCACCGATAACAGCATTCGGGTCAATAAGTTTAGCCTGTTCAATATTGATTTCATTTTCGTCAATAGGCTCGTCGTCAATAATCTCCTGCACGATATACATAGCGAACTTTTTAGTTGAAGGGTCAATCTCAACTCTTATTCTGTCCTCGCTGTGCGGATAAGCTCTTTTAGCCGCCTTAAGCATTGCCGATTTTACCTTCTCAATAAGCTGTTCAGTTTCAACGCTGTTCTCCTCGCCGAGCATTTTCAGTGCATCGAAAAAGTTATCCATGTCAATTTCCTCCAAAAAATATATTTGATTCTTATTCAAATTCAAACCACAGCTTGACAAAAGCTATGTCCGAAAGCTGAAATACTTTCTCATTGCCGTCCTCGTCCGAAACGGTTATCTGATTTTTGTCCGCACTTTTAAGGAAAGCAGATATTTCCTTTTCGCCGTCAACACTTCTGATAAAGCGGATTCTTATCTTATCACCCTCACATACTTCAAAATGGTCTGCTTTAAGCAGTTCACGTTCAAGTCCTGCCGAACCAATTTCAAGTGTATAGCTCTGAGGAATCGGGTCTGTCTCGTCGAGAATCCTATTAACAGGCTCAGTCACTTTTTCGCAGTCCTCAATAGTGATACCCTCATCGCAGTCGATAAAAATTCTGAGATACCACGAGGCACCCTCTTTTACATAGCTTATGTCCCAGAGATAATAACCTAGCTCATCAGTAATCGGCTTTACAAGGTCATATATTTTCTGTTCGGTGCCGCCTAATTTCTTAAGTTTCATAAAACATCTCCTTTTGCAGTTCACAATAGTTCATGTTACAAACGTAAAGACCGGAGGATTCCGGTCTTTAGTTTAACTATCATCATATAGTATTATAACACATTAAAATGAAAAAATCAAGTCTTTTTTAATATTTTCTTAAAATTTTTTTGAACCTGTGTTCATAGAGTGCATATTTCAGAAAGCGTTTCCGTCGTCAAGACCGTCTGTATAGCCATAAACAGGTGTTGTGGGAGTATCAACATAAGGCTCTGATGTATCACTGTAAGGAACTGTCTCAACGGGAGTTTCTTCCGCATAGGTCATAACTGTAGCGTCCGCAACGTGTACCTTGATTTCGATTTCAATTTCGGGGTGATTGTCAAAGCTGAGAATTATATAGGTTTCGCCCACTGAAATACCTGTAACTGCGCCCCATTCGTTTACAGTCGCAATTGTTTCGTCCATAGACTTCCATACTTCATTTGCTTCGCCTGTATTTTCATCGGGGTAACTTTCAATGCGTGCATACACACTTGTGTTATAGTCGCCAACATTTACAAAGAGTTCTCTTTTATCAAGATGAACATTTTCTGCAAGCGGATTCACAGTTGTTACGACTGTTGTCGTTGTTTCAGGCGGAGCAGTTGTGATTTCGCTTGTAAGAGCTGTTGTTGTTGAAGTTGCATTTCCTCTATCGCCCTCACCGCTTCCGCCGTTTGAACAGCCTTTTGCTATGAGAATAATAATTATTAGCACAATAAATGCAATACCAGCCAATGCACAAAGCTGTCTCTGGCGAATCATTTTTTTAGTTACTTTTTTTCGCTTGGGTGCAGACTTTTTTTCCGACTTCTGTTCTTTGTTGTTATCCATATTGATTTCCTTCCTTTAATTTTAATATTATGTAGTATCATATCTGATGAAAGCTTGTCCACTTTCTTTCAGCATTTTTATACCTGAAAATATTATAACACAAGAGGAATAAAATGTCACGCAATTTCAGAAAATTTTACACTTTGCTGTATATAAAGGAATATTTTTGTAGTTTTTCTACAAATTAATTGTTAATAAAGTATTTCAACAAAGCGTCTGAGGAAGTCTGCAAAGTGAGGGTAATAATCCTGCGGAAATGTGAAATTATAGACCTGAATTCCGTTTACAAACAAAGTGCAGACAGCAGTCAATCCCATAGCGGTACAGAAAATTCTTTTAAGTGAATATTTTTTTGTTCTGGTATAAAGAAAAAACAAAACGATAAAACTTCCGCATATAATCTGCCATGAAAAATCAGCAATATACCGCACTGAATATCCGCTTTCCCATGATACGCATATTATAATCATCGGCATGATAACACACGGCAGACCAACAAGAACTGAATTTTTCACTCCCGACTTAAAATCAGACAGACTTTTTAATGCCTTTACACTGAAAATATAGGCAAAAACAGTAGGCGACGAAAAAAGTATTCCCGAAGTGTTGCCTGTATCATTGAAATAATATCCGTTTATTCCAAGCTGTGAAAAAGGAGTTTTTACAAACGGATAATCAGGAATGAATACAGGTGATGCAAAAATAAAGTTGTAAACCCCGATTAACATCTGATGAACATGATATTCGGTATGAATAAAATCATTTACCGTAAGCGAATATTGTATACCGAAATCAAAGACAGAATCAAACCTTGCATAGTTATAACACATCTGAACAGTTCCTATAATCACAAGAGGCAGAAATGCACTTATCAGATAAGGAACTTTTCGCTCAGCCTTTTTCAGGAATGTGATATAGTAAACACAGGTACATAAAGCATAAAGCACAAGCGTGGGACGGCACATAACAGCAAGTCCGAACAGAACCGATGAACCTGAAACATACAGCAGATTCACTTTTTCAGATTTGATTAAAAGATATGCTCCCGCTGTAATGCAGGCAAATCCCGAGGAAATCGCACATTCATAGAATTTCGGACGACCTGCCAAAAACCATATTCCACATGATGCAAGAATTATAATAAGTCCCGATATATACATAACTGTTGGTATTTTTCCAAACCATCGCTTTACAAGTCTGTCATAAAAAAGTGCAAGAAAGACTATTCCGATACATGAAAAAATCATAACTGCTATATCCGTCGGGAAAAAGTACCCTGTAATAAGATGATATGGCAGAAAAACAATAAGTGGAGCAATGCCATAATATGAATAATATTTTCCGTTATAAAGCAAATGATCCCAGAGTGCAGGAATATTTTTATAATACCGTGAAGCCGTATCATATGGATTTTCCATTTCAAGAAGTCTTTCATCAGGTACATCAAGCAGATTTACCTGACCGTTTTCAAATGCAAGTACAAGTTCCTGAGTAATCTGGTCACCCTCGGTAAGCCTGAAACGATTCAGAAATTCACCCTGCGGAATTTTTGAAATCACCATAAGAACCACACAGCAGACAGCTATTGAAGTAATTGCAGCAAGTGCAGTATTGCATACTTTTCTGCTGTTTTTCACAGAAATATGCATAGTTTCTGATTTCATACAGGCATATATAAAAGTGCCAATAACTTCAATAATTAAAACTCTTAAATATATAATATCAAACGGAATTTTCTTATTAAGTTCGATACTCTCAATAACACAGGAATTTTCATCTGAAAGTCCCGAAAATCTGAATCTTGCAATACCTGTTTTTCCCGAAAGATTAACCATAGAATCACATGAAGTTTTGCTTCCGCTTACAAACTGCGACTCTATAATCTTCATACGGTAATAATAACCTGTTTCGTCGGTCATATCGGCAAAAAAATTAAAACACTGCGTTTTGTCGTCGTCGGGATATTTCACATTTACATGAACTGTCCCGACTTTTGCATCTATATTTCTGTAAACGAGACTTATTTCATCTGTACCATTAAGTTCAATTCCGCCTGCCGATTCACTGTACTGGCAATTGCCATATTCCGCATCTGACGTATAAAGAATTTTATGCGGATAATCACCGAAAACAAGTCTGTACGACGGATACTGAAATACAGTAATCTCCAGTAAAACAGCGGCAAAAAGCAGTTTTGCGGCAAATTTCAGTGTATGGGATTTTCTTTTCCGTCGAATAAGATACACAGCCGTCTCTGTTACTGCAAAAAATATAATCAGAAATATCATTTATTAAATTCTTTCACCACATCATCAATAACGCCTGTCCACTCATCACGGAGTTTTGCCCATGATTCAACAGTACCGTCAAGAATCGAATCTGTCAGATTATTCATAACGCCTCTTGTCTCATAAGTATAATCTCCGTTGCCGTTCATTCTTTCACCCATGCCATAGGCAAAATCAAACATAGGTACTGTATTGCCTGTATCAAGATATGACTGCAAAGCGTCATACTGTTCTTCAGTGACAAAATATTCAACAGTACCAGTTGCAGTCTGTTTTTTCAGCAGAGCCTTTTCCTTTGCGGCGGACTTGTATTCTTCCTGAGTTGCAGCGATTCTCTCACATTTCATATAAGCTGCAACAGCCTCGCCTTTTGTGGAATTTTTCACAAGCATTCTCGCTCCGAAATTACAGCAAAGATAATTCCTGTCCGCATCGGGCGATTTCGGAAACGGTACAATCATCAAATCACTGTCAGGATTAAGTGCATTTGAAGTTCCCAATGCCCAGTCACCCATTGAAAAGAAAAGAGTTGAATTGTCCATGGGGAAATGACCCACATAAAGAGAGCTGTAAAGTCGCTTTTCAGCTAATTCCTGCATAAAAAGACCTGCGTTTTCAATATTCGGGTCTTTGATATTATTGGAAAATTTTCCGTCCCTGTAATTAACAACAGTACTTCCTGTTGACTGTATAACAGCAGAGCCGATATATCCGTTTATACCGTATCTTGCAACGCTTCCGTCAGAATTTGCGACAAATTTTTCCATCATGCTCATCATTGCATTCCAGTCCCATTCTCCTTTTTTATAAAGCTCATAAGGGTCATCAAAACCTTCCTGCTTCATGAGTTTACGGCTGTATGTAATAACAACAGGATTTGAAATATCATACGGCATAACATAATGCTTATTGTTATATTCAAACATATCAATGACACCTGTCATATCGTCCCATAAACCGTCCTCTACGCCCATAATGTCAAAATAGTCATCAAGAGGCTGATACTGGTCTTTTAAAACGCCGTTCGGAACAGCGTCCCACTCATATGGGAACATATCAACTTCTTCACCACTCATAAGCATTTCAGACAGCTTTGTGAATTTATTATCGGCTGTAGTACGTACAAAATCAACCTTTGCACCATAAACGTCCTCAAAAAGTGCAAGAGCAACAGAACGTTCACCGCCTTCTGACGGATTAAGGTCATAATCGGCAAGCCATGTTATAGTCTGTCCGCTTATATCAAAAGGTTCTTCTTCAGGCACTTCGTCTGATATAACAGGTATTTCGTCCTGCTGGCTACTTTCAGAAGGCTGAGAATGTGAGGGTACTTTTTCGACACATGAACAGGCTGGAAATATTACAACTGCAAGTACAGCAAGAATTTTTCTGGTATTTTTCATTATGAATAACTCCTTTCACATATACATCGCTTATTATTATATTATAC
>JAIDNR010000122.1 GCA_029063695.1 Ruminococcus sp. | reverse complement strand
ATCAGGAAGCACTCAACGAAAAAATACTCTTCGCCGATTCCGCTGAGTACAAAGCTTTACACCCCGAAGTTGACCTCGAAGAAATGGAACAGGAACAGACTGCTTATACATGGGAAGTCGATGCAATGATGTGGGAAGCTGCCGGTTATCTTATGGAACTTTATAATATTGATGAACGAGAAGCCATTGACCGTATCAACAAAGGCGGCTACAGAATCTATTCCACTATCGACAGACAGATGCAGGACTATGTTGAGGAAAAATTCCTTGATATAAACAACTTCCTCGACGAAAACTGGGTAAAACGCTGGGTCGACCTCGACGGCGATGGTGAGACTGATGAAGCACTTCCGCACGTCGCTTTCACTGCACTCCGATATGACGGCTCTGTTATGGCAACCGTAGGTCAGTGGGGTGAGAAAAAATACTCGCTCGTTACCAACTATGCAGTACGTGACAAACGTCAGATTGGCTCGACAATCAAGCCTATCTCAACTTACGGTCTCGCACTTGAAAGTGACCATATACATTGGGGAAGCAATTACAAGGACAGTCCTCTTCCTGATGTACTTGGTGCGAACGGAAAGCCATGGCCTACAAACTACGGAAATGTAGACGGTTCAGGTGCAACCCATCAAATTTACTACTTCCTGCAACAATCATTCAACACAGTTCCTGCACAGCTCTGCAAAGAACTCACTCCCGAAGCTGTATATGAATTTTCTACCGAAAAACTCGGTCTTGATTTGTACGGCGAAGGCACTGAGCTCAATGACCGTAACAATGCACCGCTTTCTATCGGTGCGTTGACTTACGGTGTAACTTTACAGAATCTTGTCGGTGCATATATACCTTATGGAAATAATGGCACTTATTATAAACCTCACATTATTTCAAAAATTGAGGACGGTAATCATAATGTGCTTATTGACAACTCTGATATAGGACAGGATGCCGTTTCAGATGAGACTGCATGGGTTATGAACAGACTTATGAAAAACGTTGTCGAAAACGGTACGGGTACTACCGCACGTCTCTACAATAAAGTTGTATCCGGAAAAACAGGTACAACTGAAGACTGGAGTGACTCTGTTTTCGTCGGTCTTACCCGTGACTTTGCAAGTGGTATTACTATCGGTTATGAGCAGTACCGAAAAGACCTTTCACTTCCGTCATCACTTCATGCGTGTACAGTCTGGAAAAATATTATCGGTGACTATGCTCAGACTGCGTACGCCGATACTCCTGCTGATTTTGACCCTGTTGAATCTGTTATAGCTGAATCTATGTGTTCGGTTACAGGTATGCGTGCAGGTGCATACTGTCCGAAAGGAATCACAGGTTACTGGAAATCAACAAATGCTCCTATCTGTACAGGAAATCACTATGGTGTGACAACTTCATCAGGTAATGAAAATTCATGGGGAAACAACTCCGGCGGCGGAAACTCATGGAATAATAATACAGGCAACGGCGGCGATACAGGTTGGACTGACCCCAACGCAGGTACAGGCGGTGGTGACACAGGCTGGACTGACCCGAATACAGGTACAGGCGGCGGTGACACAGGCTGGGTTGACCCTAATGCAGGCACAGGCGGCGATACAGGTTGGGTTGACCCTAACGCAGGAACGGGCGGCGGCGATACAGGAAATGCTGACCCGAATGCAGGTACCGGCGGTGATGTAGGTACTTGGTAAATAATACAAACAAAAACCTGTCCTTACTTACGGTATGGGCAGGTTTTAACATAATAAATGAGGTGATATTCTTGAGTAATAAATTAAGACTTTGCTGTCCGTGCCATTTCGGACTTGAAAGCGTACTGAAATATGAGATAAATAAAATCGGCGGCACCGATTTGAAAGTGAACGACGGAAAAATAAGCTTTACAGGCGACGAAAATATTATGGCAAGAGCAAATATATGCCTTTCCACTGCTGAACGTGTTCTTATTGAACTGATTGAGTTCAGGGCAACTACTTTTGAAGATTTGTTTCAGGGTGTACGTTCAATTGAACTGGAGAGATTCATCGGAATCGACAATGCTTTTCCCGTAAAAGGCTATTCTCTCAATTCCGCACTTCACAGTGTTCCCGATTGTCAGTCCATTGTTAAAAAAGCTGCTGTTGAAAGACTTAAATCAAAATACGGTATAAGCTGGTTCAGCGAAACCGCTGCTCCTGTTCAGATTCAATTCAGTATTCTGAAAGATATTGTTACTGTTTATCTTGATACAAGCGGAATCGGACTTCATAAACGTGGTTACAGAAAAAATTCCAATGCCGCACCTATCAAGGAAACTCTTGCGGCAGGTATCGTTGATTTGGCAAGAGTGCGTCCCGATTCCATTGTATGTGACCCGTTCTGCGGAAGCGGTACACTTCTGATTGAAGCCGCCATGAAGGCTCTGAAAATTCCTGTAGGCATAAACAGAAGATTTGCCGCCGAAAAATGGCAGTCCATTGATTCAAAGATATGGCAGGAAGAAAGAAAAAATGCTGTTGAGAATGTTGACCGTTCAGCGTCATTTCATGGCATAGGATTTGACATTGACGATTATGCTGTTGCTCTTGCACTTGATAACGCCCATAAGGCAGGTATAAAATCACGTCTGAAAATAGAACAGGCTGATATTACCAAATTCTGTCAGCCCGATGACTCTATTGTTATATGCAATCCGCCTTATGGTGAACGGCTTCTTGAACTCCGTGAAGCTGAGAATATATACCGACAAATGGGACGTGTTATGGGACACGGCGGAAACAAACAGAGTTATATCATCTCTCCGCATGAACAGTTTGAACAGTTTTTCGGTGCAGAAGCCAAACGCCGCCGCAAACTCTACAACGGTATGATTAAGTGTCAGCTTTATATGTATTTCTGAGACATCTTGCGGCTTTACTTTATCCGACACGCTGTCCGATATGCAGTAAGGTTATAGGAGCTATGGAGGGATTCTGCGATGAATGCAGCGACGGTCTTGTCAAATATAATTACAATTTTAATATACCCAAAATAAAGAAATTTACAGCAGCATTTGAATACAACAACAAAATAGCTCCCGCAATTTTTATCATGAAAGACAGCATATGCGGAAATGCTCCGTATGCCCTTGGGACTGCACTTGCCGAACGTATAAAATCTGTTGGAATACAAGCGGATTTTATTGTACCTGTCCCGATGTACCATGAAAATCTTAATAACCGTGGATTCAATCAGGCGGAACTTATTGCAAAAGAGGTCGGCAGAATACTTGATATTCAAGTCCGCACAGATATTGTCACAAAGAACAGAAAAACACGTCCTCAGAAAGAACTGTCAAAAGCTCAGAGAAAAGTAAATCTCAGAGGAGCGTTTTCCGTCGCTGATAAATCAGAAGTTAAAAATAAGCATATTCTTATTATAGATGATGTATGCACAACAGGTTCAACTCTTTTCGAAATCGCAAATCTGCTGATTAATTGCGGTACGGCTGATATTTTCTGTGCCTGTGCGTGTAAAACTCCGGAACTGAAAAGAGGTGATTTCAATGAACCACTCTGAAAAAGCCTGTCAGCTGTTCGCTGAGGGAAGAAACTGTTCACAGGCAGTTTTTACCGCTTTCTGCGATGTCACAGGAATCGACGAAGAACTTGCACTCCGTCTGTCATCATCATTCGGCGGAGGTATGGGACGAATGCGTGAAGTCTGCGGCACCTGCTCTGCCATGTTCATGATTGCAGGTATACTATATGGCTACACTTCCAAAAACGATATTGACGAAAAAGCCGAACACTACCGCCGTATACAATACCTTGCACAGGAATTTAAAAATCAGCATGAGACCATCAACTGTCTTGAACTGCTTAAACATCTTAATGTGAATAAAAATCCTGAACCTGAAAAGCGTACAGAACAGTATTATAAAGTACGTCCGTGCATTAAATTCGTGCGTACAGCGGCGGAAATCCTTGATAAATACATTGAGGAAAATACATACAAAAAAAAGAACGTCTGAGCGTTCTTTTTTTATTTGTGGACACTTGACAAATGCTTTTATATATGATATAATCTAAAAATGAAAATGATTATCAGTTTTAAAATGGAGTGTATTATGTTAAAAAGAATTATTTCGGCAGTCTCGGCTTTACTAATCTCAACTGCTTTATTCACTGGCTGTTATGCTGATTTACCCAAAAATGACAACAAAATAAATATCGTCTGTACTGTTTTTCCTGCTTATGACTGGACAAAACAGATTGTAGGAGACAGCGATAATATAAATCTTACTTATTTACTCGGCAACGGTGCAGATATGCACAATTTCCAGCCGACTGCCGACGATATAATCAGAATTTCCGACTGCGATATATTTATATATGTAGGCGGTGAATCTGATGCATGGGTTAAAGATGTGCTTTTAAATGCACATAACAAGAATATTAGAGTTGTGAATCTTCTTGACGTTCTTGCCGATTCCGTTGTTGAGGAAGAAGTAAAAGAGGGCATGAATGCTGAAAACAATGAGGACGAGACGGAATACGATGAGCATATCTGGCTTTCACTGAATAATGCTGAAAAGTGCATTAATGCAATATTGCTGAAACTTTATAGTGACAATGAAAATTCAGCTCTTTACACTGACAATGCCAAAAGATATATTGATGAACTCAAAAGCCTTGACAGTGATTTTCACAAACTTTTCGACAATAATCCGCAGACGCTCATTTTCGGCGACCGTATGCCGTTCAGGTACTTTATTGAGGACTATAATCTTGACTACTATGCTGCTTTCACAGGCTGTTCCGCCGATACTGAGGCAAGTTTCGATACTATAACTTTCCTTGCACAAAAAGCCGACGAACTGAATGCAGATACTATCTTTGCGATAGAAAATTCCGACTGTACTATCGCCGATGCCGTAATCGAAAATACAAAGTCCAAATCACAGAATATCGCTGTACTTGATTCCGCACAATCCGTTACAAATCAACAGATAGACAACGGCGTAACTTATCTTTCTGTTATGCAGAAAAATTATGATACTTTACAAGAGGTGTTTCAATGGTGGGAGAACAGATAATTTGCAGAAATGCCGCACTCGGTTATGAAGACGGCATTGTCACCGAAAATCTGAATTTTACCGTAAACAGTGGTGATTATCTCTGTATTCTCGGCGAAAACGGTTCAGGAAAAAGTACTTTGATTAAGGCACTTCTCGGACTTAAACCACAGGTAAGTGGTGAAATAAAGTGGTGCGACGGATTTTCCGCAAGAGATATAGGTTATCTTCCTCAGCAGACTCCCGTGCAGAGAGATTTTCCTGCATCTGTGCGTGAAATTGTACTGTCGGGCTGTCTCTCAAAAAAAGGATTTCACCCTTTCTATAATTCCGTTGAAAAAAAGCTTGCTGATGATACAATAAAACAGCTTGGTATTGAATCGCTTGCCAATCGCTGTTACAGAGAACTTTCAGGCGGTCAGCAGCAGCGTGTACTTCTTGCAAGGGCATTATGTGCCACCAGTAAAATGCTGTTACTCGATGAACCTGTTACAGGTCTCGACCCTCTCGCACAAACAGAACTTTATGAACTTATTGCTAAATTAAATAATCAAAAAATTTCAATAATTATGGTTTCACATGATATTTCAGCAGCTTTAAAATATGCTACACATATACTGCATATATCAAAAACCCAACTCTTTTTCGGTACAAAATCCGATTATATCAACAATGATGTCGGTCGTGCATTTATTGAAACGGAGGGAATTTTATGATTGATACACTTACATATTACTTCTCTTATCCATTTGTAAGGTATGCGTTTATAGTTGTACTTCTTATCGCATTATGTTCATCACTTCTCGGAGTACCGCTTGTACTGAAAAGGTTTTCATTTATAGGAGACGGACTTTCCCATGTTGCATTCGGTGCAATGGCTGTTGCCGCTGTTACAGGAATTACCAACAGAATGGTTATTATTCTGCCGATTACTGTAATATCTGCTATTCTTATTCTGCGTACGGGACAGAATACCAAAATCAGAGGAGACGCATCAATTGCCATGATTTCAGTCGGTGCATTGGCTACAGGTTATATGCTGATGAATCTGTTTCCTGTTTCGTCGAATATTTCAGCAGATGTATGCGGCTCACTTTTCGGCTCGACTTCAGTTCTGAATCTGAAAAAGTCCGATGTATTGCTCTGTACGGTACTGTCTGTTATAGTTCTTGCAATATTTATTTTATTTTACAATAAGATTTTCAGTGTTACTTTTGATGAGAATTTTTCCAAGGCAACAGGAATAAATTCTGACGGCTATAACCTTATAATTGCCATTATAACAGCAATTATTATTGTACTTGCAATGAATCTTGTCGGGTCTCTGCTTATTTCTGCACTTATTATCTTCCCTGCCCTCTCGGCAATGAGACTTTTTAAGAGTTTTAAGGGCGTTATTATCTGCTCGGCTGTTGTTTCCGTAATCTGTGCAGGTACTGGAGTTATTATGTCAATTATGTTTTCAACTCCCGTCGGTGCAACGATTGTTGTCGCTGAGCTTGCTGTTTTCCTGATATTTTCAATTATTTCGTCATTTGCAACAAAATCACGCAGTTAAATAAAACTCCTGTTTCCTGATATAAGAAACGGGAGTTTTTTATATAATTATTATAAAAACAAAAAAGCCCTTGAAATCAAGGACTTTCTATGTTATTCAGCGTGCCTGGAGGGATTCGAACCCCCGACCTACTGGTTCGTAGCCAGTCACTCTATCCAGCTGAGCTACAAGCACATCAACAATATATATTATACATCATCAATCGGCAAAAGTCAAGCATTTTTTGCAAATTCGTATATATGTGAT
>JAIDNR010000121.1 GCA_029063695.1 Ruminococcus sp. | reverse complement strand
AAAAAAGACAGTCTGAAAATAAAATTTAATTATATTCTACATACCGACAAACCACTTATGAATGATTACTTTAAATATGCAATTCCTGTACTCGGAAATCAACTTGCATGGGGAATGGGATTTACTATGTACTCTGTAATTCTCGGACATCTTGGAAGTGATGCCACTGCTGCAAACTCAATTGCAAATATCATAAAAAATCTTTCAATATGTGTTTGTCAAGGTGTTGCATCAGCTTCAGCGGTAATTATCGGTGAAGAACTCGGAAAGGGAATGATTGATACTGCAAAACAGTATGGCTCAAAACTTTGCAGAATCTCGCTTATATGCGGTATTGTTTCAGGAATACTCATACTTTTTATAATTCCGTTTGTACCACTTTTCAGTACAATAAGCAGTACGGCTCAGAATTATCTCAGAATAATGCTTGTTGTATGTTCGTATTATGTAGCAGGAAAAGCGATGAATATGACTGTAATTGGCGGAATATTCCCTGCCGGCGGTGATTCACGTTTTGGTTTCAAGTGCGATACTATTACAATGTGGTGTGTTACTGTACCAATCGGGCTTGTTTTTGCATTTTTATTGAAGATGCCTGTAATAGCAGTATATATTGCTATAAATATTGATGAAATAATAAAACTTCCGGCGGTTTATAGGCATTATAAAAAATATTGCTGGCTGAATAATTTAACAAAATCACAATAATAAAAACTTCCACAAGTAACAAAAGCAGTCCTGAAACGTATTATAAACTTCAGGGCAAAAGATAGCAAGATAATATGATGAAAAGTACAAATAGCAAACTCGACGCCCGCTCCTTGTATTCTTTCTCATGCTGTCTTGCTTTTTTCACTTCCATTTTTATTATTGTAATTCTTTTACCTGATTGTATCAAGTTTTATTGTACAGCATCACTTTTTTCGACAATTTGTTAAATTTTCACACAGTTTTTATTTTCAGCACTTGAATTTTCATATTTTATATGTTATAATATTATCAGAATATTTTACGTCCAAATAATAATTAAAATATTTAAAAAGGTGTGGTGATTTTATGCGTACTGATACAAAAGAACTTGTAACAACTATTGGTTATCTTATTGGTGTGAGAAAAAATATTCTTGAACAATGTTTTGATGATGAATGTCATGAGCTGCTTCAATCACTTTATTCCAACAAGGAAGCTTCAGTGATAAGATATTTGTGTAAGCTCAGAACTTCTCTTATGTTAAAATTCAAAAAAACCGATACTGCAATGATGTATGACCTTAAAAATATCAACAAACTTGATTATTTTGACCAGGAAAATATCAGGCAGCTTGAAGATTGGGGATTCAAGATAGTTCACCCTAACTATCGTTCTGAAAAATATATGCTTGATTTTTGTAAGCTAATTAATGAAAATATTGATAAATGCTGTAATTTGTTTCCGGATTGGGTAAACTGGAATTATATAAAGGATTTATTTGTTATTCCTGCCTATACAAAACCGAATGTTCTCAAAAAAGAATTTGAAATGTATATGAGTAAAATAGACTACTATCCTTTTCAGAATTATATCCATTGGATTCCCGAAGACCATGGAAGTATTCTGTATACTGATGGTAAGTTTCTTGGCATTATCTACAAACAGCATAATGATATGTTCACTGATTTTACCAAATATAAAGATGCTCATGATGAAACAAAGAATAACATCTATAACTTTATTGAAAGCAGTTTCAAAGTTGCAATTGCCGTAGACTGTGAAAATTCCGACGTTTATAAGCTTTACAGCGTATTGAAGAATCTTAATCAGGACGAACTTGAAAAAATTGAAAAAATCGTACTTTATGATGATTACCATACAAATTCAGGCTGGGACTGGATTGGAAAATTTACCCATATTCCTGTTGAACACGTTGAAGTGGAACGAGTGACTGACCAGAAATCGCTTGTTGATATAAAAATGACAGCAGGAGTATGCAAGGATTATTTTGAAAATAATATAACTTCATTTATTATAGTATCAAGTGATTCAGACTATTGGGGACTTATTTCTTCTCTCCCGAAAGCAAATTTCCTTGTTATGTATGAATATTCAAAATGCGGTCAGG
>JAIDNR010000120.1 GCA_029063695.1 Ruminococcus sp. | reverse complement strand
ATAAGCATAAGTATCATAGTGAATATTACTGCAACTGCATAGATTTTTACAGCAATACGTGGCAATTCCAACCTTTTCTTATAATTAGCAATACCAACTACAGCAAGTATTGCAATAAGAAATCCAGATATAATTTTCATAACCGCATCTTTTATGTAAGTAAGTTCAAGGCACTCTGAATATCCTAACGGAAAAGTAAATTCTTCCTGTTCGCTTACAATTGAATAAAGTTCCTTTGAAATATCATAATCTGATATTTTCTTTTTTAAAGCTGTGATTTCAAGCATATTATCGGAACTGTCTATAAAATTATTTTCTGCCCATTTTTTAGGAGCGTGTATAAGGTAGGCGTTATAATCCTCATCAATTCCAACATAATAATAGTCTTTGCCGAAAGGAATTATATAGTTTATTGAATGTTCAACCTCAAGAATTTCCGTTGCATATACAATATTCAGCGTTTTGCGGTCATCTTTATTCGTAATGTCAATTATTGGTAATACAAGTAATTCTGCAAATAAAAATCCAATAAAAAGCAGTGCAAACAATATTTTTAAAAACTTTTTCATTTACGAGTCCTCCTCAATTTTCAGGAATATTAATGCCAAGATTTCTGAGTGTACTCACATAATCTACATCTTTCAGCCGTTCCGCCGACTCAACATATAATTTGTTGTACTTTTTTTCTTTCAGACCTGTTTTTACTGAAATTATCTCTGCAATTCCGCCAATGATGTATACTGCTCCGATTGTTATCAGAACAGCAGGCATAAGCCATTGAATTTCATGTGGTACGCCAAGCTGTGTCTGATTTAACAAATACATTCCTCGCCATAAGAGTAATATTCCGAAAATAATCAGAAAAATATAAGATTTTACTGAAAATACATCAGATGGTATACCCTCAATGGCGAGTTCATGGCAACGTGGGTCAATATACAAATTCCCACATTTTTTACATTTTTTAACAGGCGATTTATACATTCTGAAACTTTTGCTGTCATATATCATAAGTTTTTTTCCGCATTCAGAGCAATATAAAATATTCATTATCAAATCAACCCCTTTTTTATTTTTTTGACAATAAAAATTATATTCAGTCCGATAACTATGAGAACAAGCGAAGATATTATAATTGCAATCCAGCCATGACGCATAAGGAAAGTTGCGGAAAGTCTGAAAGTAATGGCACAGTCTTTAAATTCTGAAACATTATTCGCTCTGTCTCTCAGCGATACGGAAATATCATTTCTGGAATTTTTTCCGTCCGCCTTTACAGTCATAAGCATAACAATACTGCCCGTATCATCATTTGAAATTTCAACGTCCAGCTTATTCAAATCATCGAAATTATAAATATCATCATTGATTTTTATAAGCATATCATCGCCGTGCAGATTATCTATACTGTAAAGATTTCTGTCGGAAAAAGTAATTCTTAACCGGACTTCCGATTCTTTCAGATTTGCATTATCACGCACACCTGATATAACAATCTGCGGAGCAGTACTGTCAATTGAGAACTGCACAGATGATTTTCTGTTGCTGTTTATGTTGCCTGTCTCGTCATTTGTTTCAATTGTGATTATATAAACACCGTCATCTTCAAAGTTACTTTTATTTATTTTATAAGTCGTTTCATACCAGCCATTATCATATTCACCTGTTTTTACCTCTTCAATCGTATAATCGTCTGCCGTAAGGATTCTTTCCTTTTTATTGTCATGGGTAACTGTGATAATACTGTCACCCACACGCTTTGAAACATTGATTTCCCTTATTTCAACATCTATTCTTTCCTGCAACGGTCGTTTTTCCGTACTGAACATTTCAACAGCATCTTTAGCTTCAGTGTTGACAAGTTCAAAAGTCGAGCCGTTGTGATTTATAGATAGACTAAGATTTTTAATTTCAGTGGTATTTCCGGCAAGGTCAGATACATAAACAGAAATATCATAAATTCCGTCACTCGTCGCCATTTCTGCAAATATATTATAAACAAGTTCATAAACCGTCTGTTTTTTTGCAGCAGACGGAATATATAGTTCTGATGTGAAGTCAAAGTTCTTACCTGTACTGCCGTTCATGTCGATTTTATTTACAATAACACTGCATTTTTCAATATCAAGGTTATAATCCGACATTGTAACTTTCGGCACAATAAGCTCATTTGTTGCAAACCTGTCCTTACCGTTTGTGAAACTCTGTTCAACTTTCGGAGCAGTCTTATCAATATAGAAAATATCTCCGTTGGTTTTTCTGATGTTGCCTGCATTATCAGTACAAGACAAACTCAGGCTGAATTTACCCTCTTTACTGAAGTTTACCTGTGCTGTCCATTCGTCCTTGTTATTGGGATTCTGAGTCCATTTCAGCTTATCTGGTATAATATCAGTCTCTTGTATCTTTGTAATATTATCCTCAGCAAAAGACGAAAGAGTATATTTCACTCCGTCGCTCTTAAAATTACGTTCTGTTATTGTTATAGTAGCTTTTCTGTCCGCATTGTAGTAATTTCTGTTAACTGCATTATTATTATCGTAACTTATTGTTATAACGGGAGCAGTTTTGTCGATTGTAAAATCAGCTTTAACCGGACTGTCTGTTGTCTTGCCAGTAAGGTCACTTACATTCATGTTTAACTTGTATTCCGCATCTGTGATGAAATTGATTGTCATTTTATACAGGTTTTCATCTTCTGAATCACGGTTGCTTTTTGTACTTATAAGTTCCCAGTCCGAAACTTTATATGGTATAGACTTTTTGTCAAGCTGATTCAATACTGTAATATCAGGGAAAGTATCAGCATTTATATTTCTCTCCCTGACAACAATAG
Source organism: Ruminococcus sp. (assembly GCA_029063695.1). Taxonomy (GTDB): domain Bacteria; phylum Bacillota; class Clostridia; order Oscillospirales; family Ruminococcaceae; genus Ruminococcus. Next base: position 2,001 of record JAIDNR010000120.1, on the reverse strand, counting down.
ATGCGGTTCTGTTCTTATTAAAAATTTTCTTGTCGGAATCATCGTCAAAACTGAACGAAACAATCTCAGGTTTCGTCTTGTCAATACTTATATATTTTACTTCCCAAGGAGTTTCAAATCCTGCATTATCGGAAAAACAAAGTCCTATTTCAATATTATTTTCATTTTCGGATACAGTAATTTCCTTTTCAGCCTCTGTGATTATATCACGTTTTTTTCGTATTTCCCAGCCGTCGGTTTTATTTGCAGTAAAATCGCTTACAGTATCACTTCCGGCAACTATTCCCTGAGATGTGCGGACATACCATTTTATCTCCCTGATTCCTGCATGGGAATCCTTTACACTGAAGCTGATTCTTTGATCCGTACTATAAAGCGGATTTCCGTCAATATCCGTGTTCGGAGAATCTGAAATTGCAATTCCTCTGTACGAAGATTCATTATGAAGCTCCTGACTGTTAGTAATGAGACTTTCAAGAGTACGCCATTTTCCTGTATTTCCTGCACAGTCAACAGCTCTTGCAAGAATCTGTCCTTTGAAACCTGTATTAATAGAAAAATTACAGCTCTGTACCGCACTGTCCTGTGAAACGTATGCAGGTTCGGATTTTACTATACTGCTTTCACTGTAATTAAATTCAGCGTCCATTGACTGTAAATCCACAAAACCGAGTTCGATATAATCAATTCCCGACCAGTACGGCTCAATGTCATATGCTTCAATTGAAATAACTGCACCATTATCAAATGAGAATCCATAGTCCTGAATTGTTATATTCTGATTTACGTCAAAATTCGTCACAGAAGGCAGAGTTGTTTCACTTCTCACCTTATAAGAAATATCTTTACTTTTATTGTTAACTTTATCATAAGCAGAAAAAACAACATTTCCCATAAAATCAGGTTCAACAATATAAATATTTGTGACTTTTTTTCCGTTTCGGGAAACATTATTAAGACTGACTTTTCCTCCCGCTGCATTCACTTCAATCCTGTCCGCACCTGCACCGCTGTCGTCAGCGGAAACAGTAATTCTTACACGCTTGTTGACCCACTTATTTTCTGTGTAATTACTGATGAAACTGCCGTTTTCTGCAATAACTTCTACCTTTTCAACAGTGACTGACGGAGCTGTTTTATCAATTTCAAAAGGAAGTGACGAAACAACATCTGATATATTGCCTGAATTATCCTCAGCCCTGGCAGATACATACTTCTCCCCTGCCGTATCGGACGAAACACTGACAGGAAGTGAAATTTCCGTCTGAATATCACCGACAGGAGTTTTAAAAAATGTATAGTCGGCTGAATTATTCAGCTTATGTGAGATACTGTAAATTCCTGAACCGTAGTCCGAAGCAGTGACAAGATATTCAAAAGCTCCGTTTGTCCATACTTTTTCACTGTCTTTGTATGAATAAAATCCGCCCTCAGAATACTTTTCAATTGAATCAAGATTTATATAGTTTCCGATTGAATCGGCATGAACAGGGTGAATCTGAATTTCGGGCTTAACGTCCTCAATAAGAATACGTCTGCCGTCCTCTGTACTGTTTACATCAACTGCCTGATATTCTTTTTCATTAACTTCATCATTATTTGATTTACTCAGGTCAATGGAATATAAATCGCTGACAGCCTGTTCGGTAAAAGCCTGAGCAGACAAGCTGTAATCACCTTTTTCGAGAACCCATGTAATGAAATAAGCATCATTTTCGGCATCATAAGCAGGAGAATCAGCACTTTCAATTTCCGTTTTATCGGCATTATAAAGATTAATGTCGTTTATCGGATTTCCGATGTCATCTCTGGCATATACTGTAACAGCAACTTTTTCCTTGCCAAAAATTCCAGAATGCAGAAATCTGAGAAGTGAACTTTCGGACTTTACATTCACTTTTGTAATAAAAGGCTGAGATGAAGTCACAACAGAACTTTCAATTTGCGGTATACTCAATACGGCAGAAGTATTCATGCAAAAGCATTCGTAAGTCCCATTTA
>JAIDNR010000012.1 GCA_029063695.1 Ruminococcus sp. | reverse complement strand
ATAGCGGTTGCATCGGCAATATCAACAGAACCGTCCTCATTTGCATCGCCGTAAACAGCATTTCTTTTCATTTCAAAAGATGCGAGAATCTCGACATTATTTTCATAGCTGATTTCGCTGACAACAGTTTCAGAAGTTCCGCCAAGACTTTCTACATATTTGTCATAAGCCTCACCGAAACTATAAATTTCATCTGCATATTTTATTACATACAGCTGTACTGTGAGAATATCATAAATGTCCTTGCTTGTGCCGTTGCCGTTGAAATCGCAGTTTTCCTCAAGATTATTCCATATATCAGCAGGAAGTATGCTATCATCAGCAGTTCTGTCGTATATAAGGTCTTCAAAGTAGATATTGGAAGCGATATAGTCATAAAAGTCAACAACGCCGTCCATATTTACATCGGGAGCAGGACGAAGACCGTTTTCAACATCGTTGCAGTAAGAATCAAAGAATGAATACAAATCGTCTGTGTTGAATTTAAGCCATGCATCTTCGTCAGCTTTCAGTCCCAGTGCACCTGCTGCCTGTTTTACACGAGAACTTAGAACACCGGCATCATACTCAATTATGTCGTATGTTTCCATATAATATTCCTCAGTGAAATATTCAGATTTCAGCTCAATATTTGCCACAATGCAGAGCGTTGCATAATAGAAGAAATTGTCCTGACTGACAAAGCTGGGAGCAGAGGGAGAGCTTAATATAGTTGAGCAATAAGTCCTAAAAGTTTCATTCTTGTTATACTTATGTATATAGAGTTCAACCAAATCGCCTGTATCAAGCTGACCGTTTTTGTTTACATCAAGGTCAAGTATTCCGTTCTTGTACATATCAGTTACAACGTCATATCCTGCAAGAAGATATTCCATATTACGATATAAATCGCCAATGAACCGGCTTTTACCCTCTGATATGAAATCGCTGTCATCTGAAACATATTCTGAAACATAGAAGTCATAGTCAAAGAGTTCAGCTTTCAGGTTGCGGTCTACGATAAAATGTCTGACCCAGCTTGTTATATCATCATGATTAACTTTACCGTCGCCGTTATAATCAGCAATATTCTCAATACGGCTGTTCATATCGTCGGGAATATTAAATCCGAAGTCTATAGTAGCTCCTTTGTTGTAGTAGTAACACTCAAGAAGATAGCCGTCAAGTGCATCAACAACTCCGTTGCCATCAATGTCAGTTTCAAGCTCACCGCTGTCCATCTTGGCAAACATTGCTTTTTCGCCTTTCCAGTATCTTGATGTACCAATATTGTATTCAGCATGACTAACTATAGGTGTAGCTGAAGCCGCCAGCACTACTGCTGAGGTAAAGAAAGATGTAAGTTTTTTCATATAAATTCCTCCTTCTTCATCGGTATTTTCCGATGTGATTGTTGTGGTTTGTGTTGGAAAACCGGTATTTGTTTCCGTTGAATTTGTCTGAAATGCTGTGCTAAGTATGGTTTGGGTTGTTTCATGTAAAGATTCTGTTTTTGTTTCCGTGAGTTCTGTCTGTGCTTTGATTGAATTTGCTGAATAAACCGGATTCAGTATTGTTGTGAAGATGACAGTATTTTCTGAAAACTCCTTTTTTTCCGATGTCACTACCTGTGTTGTCGTTGCTGAAAGAAGAGGAATATTTGTAACGTTTACTGAAGTTGTACTTATTTCGGATAAAGCAGTCTGCCGTGAATATTCTGTAGTTGTTTTCGGAACATTGTCATTTTCCGTAATAATATGACTTTTGTCATGGAAATCATTTATTGAATTTTTAATATTATTGTCCCGCCATATTCCGAAGCATACGAGAACAGCCGCACACATACCTGAAACTGCGAGAGAAGTCCTTTTTATGACCGCTGTTCTTTTCTGTCTTTTCCTAAGTATTTCATTCCCTCTTCTGAATACTCTTTCCGTAATATCATCATAACTCTTCATATATAAATCCATCTCTTTCAAGTTCTGATTTCAGAGACTGTTTAGCCCTGTAAAGTAAATAAGTAATCTGACGGTTTGTCTTATGCATGATTTTTGCCGTCTGTGAAGTATCAAACCCTTCAAAATATATCAGATAAAGTACCTGCCTGTAGTCAGTTTTGAGTTTCTCCATTGTTTTATGAAGCATAATCTTCTGCTCATTTTTTATATAATTATTCTCAATTTCTTCTTTATCAGCAAGACTATAGAACTCATCAACTGATGATGAAGCAAATTTCTTATTTTTTCTGATATAATCAATAGCCGTAAATCTTCCGATTGAATAAAGCCATGTTTTAAACGAACTTTTTCCTGAAAACTTTGGTTTACTGACATAAAGCTTTATAAATACTTCTTCTGCAACTTCTTCCGCCGTACAGATATTATCGGTGAAACTTCCTATGTAAAGCACAAGTCCGTCCCTGTATTCACGGATTATATCAGCAAGAGCATTCTTGTCACCTTCAAGGAAACGGCGGTAGCTACCTGCACCGTTATCCATATTTCTGATCCTTTCTGAAAATATATCTTCATTACTTAGTCGTATAA
>JAIDNR010000119.1 GCA_029063695.1 Ruminococcus sp. | reverse complement strand
ACTGTATATTATGATTTACGATTGAAATTTTTCCAGAATTGTGCTATAATAAAGTCTGAGGAGATGATTCTGTAATGGGAAAAATATTCAAACCATCACTGATAGAAGAACATGACTTTCCTTTTGAAAGTAGTATCAGCTATGGTGTAGAAGAAGGATTTCATGAACTGCACTGGCATAATGAAGTAGAAATCTGCTATATCAGACAGGGCACAGGCAAATATCTTATCAATGGCATTGACTACAATTTCAGTGCAGGAGATATATTTATAATAAGCAATGACGATATTCACTTGTGCTATGATGATAATAATCTGATTATGCAGGTAGTTATGTTCGACCCGTTTTTTATAGGAAGCGGTTCGGCAAATCCGTTTGATTTTGAATATATGCGTATATTTGCAAACAATATATATAGCCCGAATAAGAAAATCAAGCATACATACGAATATGCAAAGATACTTTCTGATATTCTTACAGAAATTGAAACAGAATATGAATCCATGCAAAAAGGATATGAAATGATGATAAAATCACTTCTTCTGCGTTTTTTTGCACTGGTTTTCAGAAACATTTCCGAAAATTCCGATGCAGGAAAAGGAATCAGTCAAAATGCTGTTGATAAAATCAGGGGTATTCTGCTGTATATTGATATGAACTATAATAAACATATTGATTTAAAAATGCTTGAACAGAAATTTGAAATAAGCCGTCCGTATCTTTGCAGTACTTTCAAGTCGCTTACAGGCATATCTCCTATGGACTATATTATCCGTAAACGCATTGCCGAAGCAAAACAAAAGCTCATAAGTACTGAAAAAAATATTCTTGCAATTTCTGAGGAATGCGGATTTAATTCACTTTCAAATTTCAACAGCCTGTTCAAGCGAATGACAGGACTTACACCAAGCAGCTATAGAAAAAATACTTATCTTTAAATCAGTTGACTTTATACTGATAATATGATATACTTGTATTTAAAGATTTATTTCAGTTTTCGCAGGGACTGCAATACTGCTGTAAAGTCAGAATGTGAAAGCAGAAGTCTGCACGAATAATCAATTTTTTATTTAACGGAGAAATTATGGAATTATTTACAAAAATGCTCAGAAAACAGATTTCGGCAGTAAATAAAATTGCCGATGTGTGTTCATCTGAAAAATCACATACGGTTCAGCGTACTGTACAGGATAAAATCGGAGTATTTATGGCTCATGACTATATTGATGACGTGAATTACAAACCTGTTGAATCCGATAAAATTCAGGCTGAATATGTAATCCCTAAAACTCTCACTTACAAAGGCGTTATCCTGTATCTTCACGGAGGCGGCTATGTTTCGGGCGATTTACAGTATGCTAAAGGATTTGGCACGATTCTTGCGGCTCAGAATAATATCAGGGTATGCTGTCTTGCATACAGGTTAGCTCCAGAAAATCCTTATCCTGCGGCTCTTGACGATGCTGTCTGTGCATATCACAAACTTATAGAGGACGGCTTTTCTCCGTCTGAAATAATGCTTTGTGGTGAATCGTCAGGCGGCGGACTTGCTTATGCACTTGCACTTAAATTAAAAGAATCGGGCATTGAACTTCCGTGTGGTATCATTGCAATATCACCGTGGAGTGACCTAACCATGTCAGGTACTTCTTATGAGGATAACAAGGAAATTGACCCGTCCATGACGAAAAAGCGTCTTGAATGCTATGCAAGATGCTATACGGATAATGTAAATCAGCCATTTGTCTCGCCTGTTATGGGTGATTTCACAGGATTTCCGCCGTCTCTGATATTTGTTGGCGGCGATGAAGTAATGCTGAGTGATTCCGTTGACCTACACAAGAAATTATGTAATTCGGGCTGTTCATCAAAACTGCATATAGCTCCCGATATGTGGCATATATATCTTCTTTACAATACAAGGCAGGCAAAAGCAGATATAAAAATGATTTCTGAATTTATTGGAGATATGTTCAATGGCAAGTAACAATCTGCTCTGGCTGAAACTCGATAATGCCGCAAAATTATATCCCGCTGTAAAAACGAAAAACTGGAGTAATGTATTCCGTCTTTCCATTACTCTGAACGAAAAAATAGACCCCAATGTCTTGCAGTCTGCACTGAATGTAACAATAAGGAGATTTCCGTCAATTGCAATGAAATTATGCAAAGGATTCTTCTGGTATTACCTTGAATCTGCAGAAGCACCGAAAGTCATTCCCGACAAACCGTACCCATGCAGTAAAATGACTCCGCATGATTTGAGAAAATGTGCATTCCGTGTGTTGTATTACGAAAAACGCATAGCAGTTGAATTTTTTCATTCGCTTACGGACGGAAACGGCGGATTGATATTTCTTAAAACTCTTGCCGCAGAATATCTTGCACAAAAAAACAATATTGAAATCTCATTTGAAAAAGGTGTATTTGACCGCACGGAAAAACCGTTAAAATCAGAATTGGAGGACAGTTTTCTGAAATATGATGGAATAACATCAAGTCCGAGAGATGATGTAAAAGCATACCAGATACATGGTACGAAAGAACTAAACGACTTCCGCAGCATCATTACAGGAATAGTTCACCTTGATGATGCACTTAAAATTTCTAAAAAATACGGAGTAAGTCTCACAACATTTCTTGTTTCGGTTATGATTTATTCAATACAACAGATTCAGGATAAAGAAATCCGCAGTAAAAAAAGACAGAAGCCTGTCAAGGTGCTTATTCCAGTAAATCTGAGAAATTATTTTAAAAGCGATACACTCAGAAATTTTGTTCTCTGCATATCGCCTGGAATAGATGCAAATATGGGTGACTATGATTTTGATGAGATTATCCATATCGTTCATCATCAGATGAAACTGCAATTAACCGAAAAGCAGATGAGGGCAAAAATCACGGCAAATGTAAGGACAGAAAAAAATAAGTTCTTAAAAATTCTGCCGTTATTTGTTAAAAATATCGGAATGAAAATAGCATTTTCTTTAGTCGGCGAAAAGACAACAAGTATAACAATGTCAAATTTAGGAGCTGTCACAATTCCCGACGCAATGGCTGATTATGTAAAAAGATTTGATTTTACTTTGGGCGTACAGTATACAGGCTCAAACAATTGTGGTATATTATCTGTCTCTTATACCAATCTGCCGCTGCCGACGACTTAATAG
>JAIDNR010000118.1 GCA_029063695.1 Ruminococcus sp. | reverse complement strand
GAGCTATAATTATTTAAGATACATTTTGGGAGGGCGAATTTGTAAAATGAGAAATAAAAGAAAAAAATTATTGGCAGCAGTCAGTCTTGTATCAATCCTTTCACTGCAATCATGCGGAAATGTGGTTCAGCAGGCGGATTCTATGCCTACAGAACATACGATTTCACGAAATGATTCGACGGACAATAAAAACAGTACATCGTCTGACGGTCTTGAGATAAATAAGGTTGATTCCGAAAACGATTCTGTTTCGGTTTTTGGTGATGCTGTGGTTACAACAGACGTAAACGGCGAATCGGGAAAAAGTACAACTGTTTCGGTAAACGGAATTACAACTGCCGAAAAATCATCGGAAACAAAGCCTGCGGTTGTAATCACCGCAAGTGCTGTGCAGACAACTAAGCCCGTAGTAACTGTACCTGTACCTGCTCCGTCCATTATGCGTGGAAATCTCTATGACTGTGACGGCACGCTTCTTATGTACAGCGAAAAAGATGCATCAGGTAAGGAACAGCGTATGACGAATGATGCGAATAAAGTTGCTTTTGCAAATGTCCTGAATGAGATGTCAGAGGGTCTTGACAAGGTTTATGACAGGAAACTCCGTACACAAAATCCCACACCTGTCGGCGATACAAAAACCGGTCAGTCAATTCAGCTCACTTTTGATGCCGATATTCAAAACGCAATATATAATTATATGGAAAATACGGGAATTATCGGTTCTGCCGTTGTCATGAGAAGTGATGGTTCGCTTATGGCAGAAGTTTCATATCCTTCATATAATCCCGATGACTACTATGGCATAAAGACTGAGGAGGATTTGGCATGGGGAAATTACGGAAACAAGGCTTTTCAGAATTTTCCGCCCGGTTCATGTTTCAAGATTATGTCAGAAGTTATTTCTGATAAGCATGGTATCTACTCCCTTTATGATGAGGGTACATGGTACTATGACGGAACTTCTATTGTAAACTGGGACCACGATACAAACTGGAATTATCCTATTGCAGAGAGAAGCCTTTATTCAGCTTTCACAAATTCAAGTAATATCTTCTTTGCACGTTCATTTGATACAATCGGTAAAGAAGCTGTATTGTCTGATTTGGAAAAAATATTCCACTTTGTAAGCGATATTGACTGCGATTTCGGTACTATAAGTAATAACATCGAGATTTACTGCAATGATGATTTACGCCGTTCTGCTTTCGGGCAGTCCTATGTAATGACCTGTCCGATTTATCTCGCTGCACTCGGACGTGAAGCGGTATTCGGTGATATGGTGAAGCCTTTTACCATAAAAAATATCGTTGATACAAATAATGTCAATACGGTTATCGGAGCAGGTTCGAAAGACCATGATGTTATCGGCACTATTCCCGTCGATTACAGACAGAATCTTCTTGATGGTATGACAGGTGTAGGCGGTAATTTGGGAATTTATGTTCCGTCGGGCTATAAATTTTATGCCAAAACAGGTACTGCCGAGACATGGGAGGGCGATTTCCTCTATATTACGGGAGTGCTTAAAAATGTCAACGATGATGGTACAAAGAAATACAGCGACTACAGCAATTACAGCGATTCATACATAATTGTTACACAGTTCAGAAATCCACAGGCTTTCGGATTCAATTTTGCAAGCGAATCCGCATCGCTCTATCAGGGTATTGTCAACTGCGTTGTAGGACAGTAAATATAATTAAAGGGACGTTTTTAAAGCGTCCCTTGTTTTTTTGTTGTTAAAATAAAAAAATATATTATTTTTGCAAAGTGTGCTTGACAAATTATGCAAAGTATGCTATACTAAAATCGCAAAGTTAACTTAGCATATGAAAGGAAGAATGAAAAATGATAACAGATTTTTTCAGAGCAGCGTTTCCATGGATTTTAACAGGATTATTTTTAGCAATTAGCTGTTCGCTTATGGACAAAAAGTCAGGTGATTGAATGAAAACAAAAATCAAGGAACTCAGAAAACAACGTAAAATCTCGCAGGACGAACTTGCGACGGCTGTTGGTGTTACGAGGCAGACTATCACATCGATTGAATGTGAAAAATATACAGCCTCGCTTGTTCTTGCATACAAAATCGCTCACTATTTCAATCTTACTATCGAGGAAGTTTTTGACTTCTCAGATATTGACTAATCGGAGGTTATTATTATGGAAAACTACAAAAAGATGATGCAACAGAAATTTTCTTCAAATGCAATAATGCTTTGTCTCGGCAGTGCCGTATTTATGATAGGTCAACAGGGCTATTTGTCAAAATATAAGCCTGACGGAGATTTTGGTGACTTTATCAGTGGCTTTCAGATTGGTTTATTTGTGGCATTGGCTATGTGGCTTATTGCTTCAACAGCTTATATTGGTGTTGCACTGAAAGATGATAAAAAACTCAAGGAAATGTACATAAAATATACAGATGAGCGTAATATGAAAATATCGGAGCTGATAGGTTTTAAACTTTATAAGTGTGTATGTTTTCCGCTTCTGATTGCCACAATAGTTGCAGGATATTTCAGTGTAGAGGTATTTTTTACTCTCCTTGCCGTTATTTTATTTATCTATGCTGTGACTCTGGCAAGAACATTATATTTCTGCAAAAAGATGTAATCCACAGTCCAATTTTACAAACTGGAGGTAATTTATTATGGAAAACTATAAAACAGTAATTCAGCAGAGACTTCTGGCTATGGGACTTTTTCTTATGTCATGCGGTGTTATTTCAACCATAGGCGGTGCATCGGGTTTATTTGAGAAATACAAGCCCGACGGAGATTTTGGTGACTTTCTCAGCGGATTTCAGATTGGTGTTTTCATTGCTTTTATACTTATATGTGTTTTTTTCCTTGCAAAATATACTGCTGCTTTGAAGAGCGAAAAAGTATTAAAAGAAATGTACATAAAAGAGACTGATGAGCGTAATATAAAAATATCGGAAATGACAGGTGTTAAACTTCAGCAGTCCTTATGTTTTCCGCTTTTGTTTGCCACAATCATTTCAGGATATTTCAGTGCGGAAGTATTTTTTACACTTATTGCTGTTATTTTCTTTATCAGTATGGTTACTTTTGTAAGAGGTATTTATTTTAACAAAACATTGTGATATATGCTATTTCATAAGATTTCTCTGTTTTAAAAAAATTACATTGACAAGCGT
>JAIDNR010000117.1 GCA_029063695.1 Ruminococcus sp. | reverse complement strand
CACAGAATACATAATCATCGTGTTTTCAGTGAATATGCGAAAACAGGTAAAAGTTCAATGGGATGTTTCTATGGTTTCAAACTGCATCTGATTATCAACGATGAAGGTGAGATTCTGTCTTTCTGCCTTACTTCGGGCAATGTGGATGACAGAAACGAAGCTGTGATGGATTCACTGACGAAAGAAATATTTGGGAAACTATTTGCTGACAAAGGCTATATTTCTCATAAGCTGTTTGAAAAACTTCTGAAAAAAGATATTGCACTTGTTACCAGAGCAAAGAAAAATATGAAAAACAAGCTTATGGATTTATACGACAGACTTATGCTCCGCAAACGTGCTGTAATTGAATCAGTAAATGATTTTCTGAAAAACATCTGTGATATAGAGCATTCCAGACATCGCAGTATAACAAATTTCCTTGTCAATATGGTTTCTGCTCTAACAGCTTACTCCTTTCTGCCTAAAAAGCCCTCTGTCTGTTCTGGTTCTAATATGCAAGAAGGCTTTTTATGCCTACTTGACTAATTTTTTCTGTCGAACTCACATTAAATGATAAAAAAATTAATAAACTCAGAAGACGGTGAGTGTATGCATATAGTAAAATAAGAAAATCAACCGGAATAGTATTTCCGATTTCCGCATATTTTTGTAGTAGTCCAATATATTGACAAGGAGTACTGCAATGAATAAAGTTAATCGTAAAATATTTCTAGGAACGCTCTTTTTCGGCTGTTCCATTGCCGCCATCGGCGCTGCAGCTGTCCTCAGTGACAAAATCAGCGAAAATGCCGTTCTCACATCCCTTGTATCTCAACAACAGGAACTTCCCATTATTATCCTTGATGCAGGGCACGGCGGATTTGACGGCGGCTGTGTTTCTGTTGATGGAGTACCTGAAAAAGGAATCAATCTCAGCATACTTTTAAGAGTAAGGGATTTATTGAGAATTTCGGGATATGAAGTTGAAGTGACAAGGGACAGTGATATTTCAATTCATGATTCTGGAATTGAGGGCATAGCAAATCAAAAAAGTTCAGACATGGATAACAGGCTTGAACTTTTCAATAAGTATGATAATGCGGTATGCATCTCAATACATCAGAATCAGTTCACAGACCCGGTTTACAACGGAGCACAGATGTTCTATTCAGCAACTGACAGCCGAAATGAAATGCTTGCAAAATCACTGCAAAGCAGTTTTCAGGTACTTCAGCCTGAAAATAAACGTGAAATAAAACTTTGCGGAAAAGAACTCTTTCTCTGCTATTACAGTGAAAATCCGACTGTTATGGTAGAATGCGGATTTTTATCGAATCCCGAAGAAGCATCACTCCTGAATACAGAAGAATATCAGCAGAAAGTTGCTATGACTATTTTTAATGGTATAAATAATTTTGTTGCTGGAAAATAATATAATCAAAGCGAATCCATAATGTACGGATTCGCTTTTTTGTTAATATTCAGAATTTTATAAGACCAACTGACTGTAGCAGAAGCAATAAAAGCAATATCGGCACTACAAATTTTATCATAACGATATACAGCGTTTTTCTGCCGAATTTATGTTTGCCCTGTGTTACTTCATCTATAATTATCTGTGGTTTTACAATCCAGCCTATGAGAATACTTGTAAGAAAAGCAACAAGAGGCATCATAATATAATTGCTGATATAATCAAATATATCAAGTATCTGTGCAACAGTACCATTCGGGAGTGTTATTTCAAAGTAAAGCATATTATATCCCATGCATACAATAACAGCAGCTATTATTGTATAAACAGCAACAATCAGCGCACTTTTCTTTCGACTAAGACCGAATTTATCCATAATGCTTGAAACAATAGCTTCCATGACAGATACTGATGATGTCACGGCGGCAAAAGACAATACGATAAAAAATGCAAGTCCGATAAATTTACCAGCAGTTCCCATAGCTGAAAATACTTTCGGCAGTGAAACAAAAACAAGTCCCGGACCGCCTGACATACCTTCCTTTCCGCTAAAAGTAAATACTGACGGAACTATCATCATTCCTGCAATGAGTGCAATAAGTGTATCAAAAATTTCAATACGGTTTACCGATTCCATAAGATTTGTTTCTTTTTTTGCATACGAGCCATAAGTTACCATTATTCCCATAGCAACACTGATCGAAAAGAATAATTGTCCCATAGCATCCATTATTATAATCAAGAATTTTTTCAATGTCATATCAGTAAAATCCGGAACAAGATATATTCTAAGCCCCTGCAAACCTGTACGTACAGCACCATTTTCATCGGTATGTTTGAGAGTAATTGAATAAATTGATATGCCGACTATCATAATTACCAGAATCGGCATAAGTATCTTGCTGAATTTTTCAATGCCCTTTTCAACTCCGCAGAATACAACAAAAGCCGTAATTGCAAAATAAACAAGCATCCATACCATAGGTTCAATATTTCCTGATATGTAACCGCTGAAATAGCCATCAGCCGCTGCATCTGTTCCCGAACCTGTAATATACAGCGAAAGATATTTGAGTACCCAGCCGCCTATGGAACAGTAATATGGCAGAATAATTGTAGGAACAAGACAGGCAAGTATTCCGATTCCTCCCCATTTCGGGTGTATAGCCTTATAAGCTGTAAGCGGACTTTGTCCTGTTTTTCGTCCGATTGATATTTCCGTTGTAAGAAGTGTAAACCCGAATGTCAAGGCAAGTATAAGATACACAAGCAGAAAAATTCCGCCTCCGTCCTTTGCAGCAAGATATGGAAAACGCCATATATTTCCTAATCCTACGGCACTTGCCGCCGCCGCCATGATAAAACCGAACTGACCCGAAAAGCTTCCTCTCACAGTCTTTTTTTCCATTTTACTTTCCTCCATAATCTTCAATTAAATTTAATATATTCATAATTATATCATATTTCACATAATTTGTCAACTTTAATCACAGTTTGGAAACATAGCATGCAGATTAATTTTCATG
>JAIDNR010000116.1 GCA_029063695.1 Ruminococcus sp. | reverse complement strand
ACTATTTACCTTTCTGGCTTTTTGTGATATAATCTGATTAAAGATATTGAATGGAGGTAGTGATATGATTTATGTTACAGGAGACACACATGGTGATATAACACGTTTCAAAGCACCTGAAATAAAGAGGCTTGGAAAAGGTGATACACTGATTATATGCGGTGATTTCGGCTTTATCTGGGACGACTCTGAACGTGAGAAGTCCACGCTGAAAAAACTTGCGGAGTGCGGATTCACAACAGCATTCATTGACGGCTGTCACGAAAATTTCGATTTACTTGAATCATATCCCGAAAGCAAATGGAATGGCGGAATGGCAAGAGTAATCGCACCTAATCTTATACATCTCATGAGAGGACAGGTCTATACTATCGAAAACAAGCGTATTTTTACTTTCGGAGGCGGTCACAGTCAGGATATAGAGTTCAGAAAGGACGCAAACTGGTGGGAGCGTGAACACCCTACTCACGATGAAATCATGGAAGGAATACACAATCTAGAACGCTTTTATAATGAAGTCGATTTTATTATAACTCACGAGCCGCCTGCATCTGTCAAGTACTGTCTGGGAGTTGATATATTTCAGCGTATAGAAGTTCATGCACTTTTTGAGGAAATAATAAAATCATGCAGATACAAGAAGTGGTTTTTCGGAAAATGCCATATTGACAAGCATATCCCGATAAAATTCTATGCCGTTTTCAATAAAGTCATACCATTAAAATAATCATATTTCCGTATATTTCCCCATAGAATGTATCATGATAAAAGATTGGGGGAAATTTATGTGAAAAAATTCAGTCTTACTGATTTATTAATTTTTATTGTTGCAGCAGAACTTGTTGGAGCTGCTTCCGCACTTCTTTCTGGAAATTTCAGTGACTTCTATTCCGAAATAACAAGACCGCCGTTTTCTCCGCCTGCATTGGTATTTCCAATAGTATGGGCGATTCTGTATGCACTTATGGGAATATCATCATATATGATTTTTTTAAGCAGAAGCCCTATACGAAAAAATGCTCTTATGGTTTACGTAGTTCAGCTTGTGGTAAATTTTTCATGGAGTATAATTTTTTTCCGTTTCAGATTACTCAATGTGGCGGCAGCCGTTGCTGTACTGCTTGCGGTTCTTGTGGCAGTTATGGTATATATGTTCATAAAAATAAAGAAAAAAGCAGGATTAATCAATATTCCATATCTGCTGTGGAGTCTCTTTGCATCTTATCTTGCAATAGGTACTGCAATCCTGAATAATCCATAATTTCTGCCATAATTTTTGCATTGATTTTATGAATATCCCGTGCTATAATATAATTAATCCCGAAAGGGAAATAAAAAACGGAGGTACATAAAAATGTGCAATATCTGGCAGATGATTTGCGAACTTTTCAAGTGCTGCAAATAATTAAATAAGAAAAAAGACTGATGAACTGAAATGCTCTCCTTTTGTTAGACAATGTGGTATAATAAAGATATACACAAAGCAAGTCTAACGAATGGGGAGCATTTCATTGCAGAGGATTTCTTTTATTATTTTAAACTGCTAAATGCGTTATCGACAATTTTTTTGTCAGGAGCTTTTGTAAAACCGCTTACTAAAGGTACAATCATCAGTGAAATTATCATTGCAAATGCACCTGCATTAATCGGCGAAAGCAGATTAAGCGGACAGTTAAGATTTATTACAGCCTGTTTTATGCTGTCAAATGCGGATATATTCATGCTGAAAAGGAACATATGTACTAATGTTATACCGATTCCAGTGAAGAGACTTGTCCATACAGCCGCAGGAGATGCTTTTTTCAGGAAAAGTCCATAGAGGAAAGGACCTAAGAATGCACCTGATAATGCACCCCATGAGTATGACATAAGTGTTGAGATTGACGCATTTTTATTGCAGGCGATTATTACCGAAATTATAAGGAATACCGCAATGAATATACGGATTGTGAGCATTTGTTTTTTATCATCGAAATTCTTTATACGTGGCTTGATTAAGTCGTTGGTAAGAGTTGAGCTTGACGTTAAAACAAGTGACGAAAGAGTTGAAAGCGAGGCTGAAAGTACAAGCACAACAATAAGTCCGATTAACATATTTGGCAGTGCTTCCTGAATTAGGGCAGGAACCATTGTATCATATACAGGCTTTGCGTTGACTGTTTCAATAAATGATTTACCTGTTTCGTTCTCATCAAGAGTACAGTAAAGACGAACAAATCCACCCATGAAGTATGAACCGCCTGCAACGACGATAGCAAAGAAAGTCGAGATGACTGCACCTTTTTTAATTGCCTGTTCGTCCTTGATTGCATAGAATTTCTGAACCATCTGAGGAAGTCCCCAAGTACCAAGAGAAGTAAGCAGGACAACACCGAAAAGATTCAGCGGGTCAGGACCGAAAAGAGAGCCGAGAGTATTTTCGGGAGTACTTTTGTCGGAAATAAGATTAAGTGCATTAACCGCTTCCGAAAGACCATTCTTTTTCTGTACTGTCAGAATAACAACTGTTGCAATTCCTATAAGCATTATTATTCCCTGAAAGAAATCATTCAGAGCAGTAGCTTTGTAACCGCCGAGAGTTACATATATAGCAGAAAGTACAGCCATAAGTAGTATTATAATAGTCCCGCCATGTTCTCCTAAATCAAATACCATTCCGAAAAGACGTGATAAGCCGTTATAAACTGAGGCAGTGTAAGGTATCAGAAATATAAATACAATAAGTGCTGATGCTGTTTTAAGTGACTTTGAATCAAATCTGTATTCAAAATATTCTGGCATTGTCTTTGCTCCGAGATGATTTGTCATTATACGTGTACGTCTGCCAAGCAGAAAAAATGGTATCAGGCTTCCTATAACAGCATTTCCGATACCGACCCATGTTGCCGATATTCCGTAACTCCAGCCGAATTGACCTGCATAGCCGATGAATACAACTGCCGAGAAATACGTTGTGCCGTAGGAAAATGCAGTCAGCCACGAGCCGACGCTTCTTCCGCCAAGCATGAAGTCAGTTGTTGATTTTGTGCGTTTAGAGGTATAAAAACCGATTCCGACCATTATTACAACGTAAATTGCCAGTATGACGAATGTCGCGGCTTTTGAACCCATAAATATCACTTCCTTATTAAAAATTTTGATTTTTGACTTTAAAGAATTAAAGTC
>JAIDNR010000115.1 GCA_029063695.1 Ruminococcus sp. | reverse complement strand
AATTCATTTAAAATACATATCTTCAGAGATATTAACAAATTTTTAACGTGATTCTATACAAATTAAACAACTATTTTTCAGTCAATACGGAGAAATCATAAAAAAACGCCTTTTTTTACCATATTTTAACCACTGTGTAACCATTTTGTAATTCAAAATGTAAAGAAATTATGTATAATAGGCTTATAGGCAAAGAATTTATTTTATTATTTTCAATGAAAGAAGTGTGATATTGATGTATTCAAAAAAATCAAACAAAATCAAATCCGCTATCCTCAGCGGAATGATTGCGGCAGTTTCTGTTGCAGGCTCGTTCACAACAGTTGCTCCTGCTGTCACAACAAATGCCGCAGGCTCGGACGACTATGCAAAAATTCTTCAGTACTCCCTCTATTTCTATGATGCAAATATGTGCGGAGACAAAGTCGGCGAAACATCAGGAATGACATGGCGTGATGACTGCCACACAGGCGATGAAGTAAAGGGCGGTTTCCATGATGCGGGCGACCATGCTATGTTCGGACTTCCTCAGGGCTATACTGCTTCTGTTCTCGGCTGGAGCTACTATGAATTTAAAGACGGCTACAACAAATCAGGTCAGGCTGAGCATCTTAAAGTCATTACAGATTATTTCTGCGACTTTTTCAAGGCATCTACAAAATTAAATGGTGACAGCGTTTCAAGTTTCCTCTATCAGAAAGAAGATGGCAACAAAGACCATGATTACTGGGGAACTCCTGAAAATCAGGAAAACGTTCAGGGTAGGCGTAAAATGTACTGGACATCAAGCGGTGCAAGTGATATTGCCGCTGATTATGCTGCTGCTCTTGCACTCAACTATATCAACTTTGGCAATTCAGAGGATTTAAAATATGCTGAAGCTCTTTATAAGTTCTCCACACAGTACAATCAGGTTGCCACAGACGGTCCTACAGGATTCTATAATTCATCAGGCTGTCAGGATGAACAGGCTAACGCCGCAGGCTGGCTCTATATCGCAACAGGAAACGAATCATACAAGAACGACTGTGCAAGCAAACAGACTCAATATCTCGGCTGGGCTGACGGCTGGGACAACAGAGGGCTCGGTGCAGCGTGTGTATATTCTCACATTACAGGCAACTGGAATAAAGTCAATCAGTATATTCAGGAAACTACATCTCAGAAAACCCAGAACGGATATTACTGTCTCGATGAGTGGGGTAGTGCAAGACTTAACGGCTCTATGCAGTTCACAGCCCTTGTTGCAACAAAGAACTCAAATGCCGATTTCCTTAACTGGTCTAAAGGACAGATGAGCTATCTTACAGGCGACAACTCAATGAACGTATGTTTCCTTACAGGATTTGCAGACAATTCCGCTAAGAATCCTCACCACAGAGCTGCATCAGGCTACACAAGCTATGACGATATGGGACAGAATCAGACACAGGTCAAGCCAGGCTCTCCTACACTTATTGGTGCATTGGTTGGAGGTCCTAAGGATTCAAACGGAAATTACGTTGACAGCCTTACAGACTATGTGTGCAATGAAGTCGCAATCGACTACAATGCAGGATTCACAGGTGCGGCAGCAGGTCTCTATGAACTCACAAATTCAGGTTCTGCCGTTTCTGCAATCACAGGTGTTGACAAGATTTACAACGGCACAGTTCAGGGCAATCCTGTTGTTACAACCCCTGTTGTTACAACTCCTGCACCGTCTCCTTCAAACGGTACTTATAAAGTTGACTATAACAAGAAAATCGTTTACAGTCAGCTTCCGGCAGATGACAAAATGATTGGTTTTGACTGGGACGATTTCGGCGTTAATTTCAATGAAACAGTCAAGAAAATTACTGTAAATATCTCAGCAAACGGAAATATCGGCAAGTGGCAGGGTGCTTTCGGCTCAACAACTTCCGTTTCACCTGATTACTGGGTACAGTCTGCTGAAATGGAGCAGTCATTCAGCGGAAATACAGCAGCTATCACTTGGGAAGTTCCTGCTGATGCTGCAAAGAATCTCAAAACTCTCGGCGGCGACCTCAAGTTCGGCGTATGGTGGATTGACTGTGGGGAATTTACTATCGATTCTATTGAAGTAATCACAGATGCTGCATCTTCCAATCCAATAACACAGCCTCCCGTTACTCAGCCACCTGTAACACAGCCTCCTGTTACTCAACCGCCCGTAACACAGCCTCCCGTTACTCAGACTCCCACACCAAGCAATAATGACGTTGTTCTCACTCCGAGCGATATGACTGTAGGCACTGAAAAGGGCGATGACGGCGAAATGAACAACTATGCTGAATTCAAGCCGCAGGGTGCAAAATCAGCTACTCTCTACTACAAAGTAAATTCAAACGATATGAACACTTCGGGTGCATTCGGTACATGGACAGGTAAATGGGAACAGAAAGATTTTGAAAATGTTTCAGTTCCGTCCGATAAGGTTGTTGCCGTTGACTATACTATTCCGTCCAATGTCGGTGCAACTGTAAAGGCAATGGTTTTCTGGCCGCACGGAGATGCCGTAACTATCGAAAAAGTAGTTCTCCACATTGACAGCAGTTCAAATCCTGTTGTTACTCAGCCGCCTGTAACACAGCCTCCCGTTCAGCCGGGAAAAACTCTCTATGGCGATGCTAATGAGGACGGACAGGTTGATATTGCAGATGCAACCGCAATTATCCAGCATATGGGCAACCCTGACGAATATGCTCTCTCAGCTCAGGGTGCAATAAATGCTGATATTGTCAATACAGGTGATGGTGTAACAGGTGCTGATGCTGTAGTGCTTCAGCTTCTGGAAGCTAAAAAGATTAAGCAGACTGAATTTCCTATTACTATGCAGCAGTACAATTCGCTCCTCAATTAACAATATATAAAAAAAGTGAACCTGATTTTTGAATTGACCCCAAAAAGTTAGACAAAGTTTTATAAAGAAATTTATGCAAAGCGACTAAGAGAGATCTTGGTCGCTTTTTTATGC
>JAIDNR010000114.1 GCA_029063695.1 Ruminococcus sp. | reverse complement strand
ATTAATTCACCGTGTACTTGGAAAAGGGCTTGACCTCAATTTCACCCTTGTCTATGTCAGCGGAATATTATTTATGAGGTGCTTTATGTTACGTAAAGAAGAAAAAACAGCCGTTATTGAGGCTAACAGAACCAGTGCGAATGATACAGGTTCTCCCGAAGTTCAGATTGCTATTCTCACAAGAAGAATCAATGACCTTAATGCTCACCTTAAAGAGCATAAGAATGACCACCACTCCAGACGTGGACTTCTCAAAATGGTTGGTCACAGACGTAACCTTCTTGCTTATCTTAAGAAGAAGGACATCAACAGATACCGTGCTATCGTTGAAAAGCTCGGTCTCCGTAAGTAATTCCACACATACTGCAAGGCAGAGGGTTGTATTCCTTCTGCCTTTAAGTCTGTAGTCAGTTATAAGATTTTCGGTTTTTAGCATTAAACTGTGATTCACTTGCCTGTGCGTCAGAGTTTATTGCTAAAGCCGATTCAGATTTCCACAGGAGGAAAAAATATGTTTGAAAATTACAGAAAATTTGAAACCACTTATGCAGGCAGACCTGTCGTTGTTGAAACAGGTAAGACCTGCGGTCTCTCAAACGGTTCATGCTGGGTAAGATACGGCGAAACTGTCGTTATGGCTAATGTTACGGCAAGTGCAAAGCCCAGAGAAGGTGTTGACTTCTTCCCACTTTCCGTTGATTATGAAGAAAGACTTTATGCAGTCGGCAAAATTCCTGGTTCTTTTACCAAGCGTGAAGGCAAACCGAGCGAAAAGGCCATCCTCACTTCACGCTGTGTTGACCGTCCTATCCGTCCGCTTTTCCCGAAAGATATGAGAAATGATGTTTCGGTTGTTATGACTGTTCTTGCAGTTGAACCTGACAACTCACCTGAAATCGCAGGTATGATTGCAACTTCAATTGCTATCTCCATTTCCGATATTCCTTGGAACGGTCCTGTTGCAAGCATTAATGTCGGACTTGTAAACGGCGAATTTGTACTCAATCCTACGCTTGAACAGCGTGCAAAGACTGATTTGGTTCTCACCGTTGCAGGTTCTGCCGAAAAAATCGTTATGATTGAAGCAGGTGCAAATGAAGTTCCCGAGGACGTTATGCTCAATGCTATTCTTACAGGTCACGAGGAAATCAAGAAAATGGTTGCCTTTATTGATGATATACGTAAAGAAATAGGCAAGCCGAAATTTGCTTTTGAATCAATGGAAGTTGATCACGATATGTTTGATGCCATTGAAGCATTTTCAGCAGACCGTGTTAAAGTCGCTCTTGATACAAATGACAAGACTGTACGTGACGCAAGACTTGCTCCGATTATTGATGATATTCATGCTGAATTTGACGAGAAATATCCTGAACAAATCGCAATGATTGACGAATGTATTTATAAGCTCCAGAAAAAAATTGTACGTACATGGCTCTATGAGGGCAAACGTGTTGACGGCAGAGGTATCGACGAAATCCGTCCTCTTGCGGCTGAGGCAGGCGTACTTCCGAGAGTACACGGTTCAGGTCTTTTCACAAGAGGTCAGACTCAAGTACTCACTATTGCCACTCTTGCACCTGTAAGTGAAGCACAGAGAATTGACGGTCTTGATGAAGAAGAAACAAAGAGATATATGCACCAGTATAATTTCCCGAGTTATTCAGTAGGTGAAACAAAACCGAGCAGAGGTCCGGGCAGACGTGAAATCGGTCACGGTGCACTTGCTGAACGTGCATTGGCTCCTGTTATTCCGCCTGTTGAGGAGTTCCCATACGCTATGCGTCTTGTTTCAGAAGTACTTTCTTCAAACGGTTCAACTTCACAAGGTTCAATATGCGGTTCAACTCTTGCACTTATGGACGCAGGCGTACCGATTAAAGCTCCTGTTGCAGGTATTTCATGCGGACTTATCACACTTCCCGACAGCGATGACTTCATGACTATGGTTGATATTCAGGGTCTTGAGGATTTCTTCGGCGATATGGACTTCAAAGTCGGCGGTACTCATAAGGGTATCACTGCAATTCAGGTTGATATTAAGGTTGACGGTCTTACTCCTGCTATCATCAAGGAAGCATTTGAAAAGACAAGAAAAGCAAGAATCCATATACTTGATGAAATCATGCTCAAAGCTATTCCCGCCCCAAGAACTGAAGTAAGCGAGTATGCACCGAAAATGCTCCAGACTAAAGTTCCCGTAGACAAAATCCGTGAAGTTATCGGACAGGGCGGAAAGATTATCCAGAAAATATCTGCTGACTGTGAAGTTAAAATTGACATCAACGATGAAGGAAATGTATTCATCAGCGGTCTTAACGGCAACAATGCCAAAAAGGCTCTCCAGATTGTTGATACTATTGCAAACGGTCCTGAAGTAGGTGCAATTTACAGAGGTAAAGTTGTCCGTATTATGGATTTTGGTGCATTTGTTGAAATCGTTCCAGGCATGGACGGACTTGTGCATATCTCAAAGCTTGATAAGTCAAGAGTTGAAAAAGTCGAGGACATTGTTTCAGTAGGCGACGAAATTGTTGTAAAGGTTATTGAAATTGACCGTCAGGGCAGAATAAATCTTTCTCGTAAGGACGCTCTTGCTGAAATCGAGGCAAAGAAAAAAGGCTGATTCAAAACATCTCTTTTGATGAAAGGATATTTAAATCATGAATTATGTTGACCCGAACACAGTCGCCTCCGCACCTACCAGCATGAATTTGTCAAGAAATAAATTTTTATATCTGAGAGATAAAGTGCTGAGGATTTCACCTTTAAAAAAAATATACTACAACAAGCAGTTCAAAAGAATCAATCAATATCTGTTAAACGGTGATACACAGCCTGCTGTCGTCGTATCACTTGACCCGCTCATTATTTCAGCGTATTCTACAGATATGGACGCAGTTTTGCTCCTTCGTTTTCCAAAAGAATTGGTGAATATGTACAATCTTGAAAAAGGAATGCGGCTTGTTACCACAAATATTTACTATGAAGGTGATAAAGTAGCTAAAGACATTATTCCCGGTGAAGAATATACTCATGATTGGGTCAACTATGTCCCTATGATTCCATTGTTTTTATGTGATGATGAAGCAGCACTCAGACAACTGCCGGAAATGTTTGATGAAATGCTTTGGACTAAAGTTATACGAATGACTGAGGAGAAGTCAGCTAATAAAAAAATAAAATACAGAGACGGATTTTATTACTTCACAAAATTCAATCTGTTGTTTATGATATTTTGATTCAACAGTATACAAAAGCTTTATATATTATTTAACCAAAAACAGCGGACTTTTTCAGTCTGCTGTTTTTATAAGGAAATAAAATTATGTACAGTAAACTTATTAAACAAATTAAAGAAAAAATCGACTTCGGAAGCGGTATCTTGCAGGCTACAGATGATGAAAAAATGCTTGTTGACGTAAAATGGAAGCACAACGTACATTTCATAATTAAAGTTTTTTATGGAACATTATGGTACTATGTTACCCGAAACGGCGAACAAGTTGCAATGACATATACTGCTCGAAAAATCGATGATATATTTTTTAAATCAATTCAGCACCTTGTAAATGACATCAAAGACGGTAAATTCAATTTCAAAAAGACTCACAGTGAAAAAGTTGCCGATATAATCCGTGAAAAAAGACTTGTAGGATATATGAACAACACAAAATGGAAAGAATTTGTACACGCAATGGACGAGGAAATGTCAGTTGATGTTCCCTACGACTTAAAAACTATCTTTGAAGAATGTCACGATGAATTTTTTGACCGCTTTTATGACTGCGAGAGTTTCAATTATTATGATTTCAAGTCGATTGAATGGGTGAAAGTAAAGCCGAAATTCTTTGAATCAATACACAAAGGAATGCTTATTCCAGATGAAGAAATACCACATGATTATACCAAAGAATTTATTGACCTGATGAAAAAGTATTCCATTTCATATAAATACGATGAAATCAATGAAGTATATATTATTTACGGCTATAAGTAAAATACATAA
>JAIDNR010000113.1 GCA_029063695.1 Ruminococcus sp. | reverse complement strand
ACGTTTTATTTGTGCAATATGCATATTTGTTATATCTTAAATGATTTATAAATATTTAATATAATGGCAGATGCTGTTAAAAGCAACGCCCTTTTAATAAATTTAAGTTTAAGGAGGTCTTTTACATGAATATCAATAAAAAAATGCAAGATATTTTGAAAAAGCACAAATCTGACAGAAAGAAAGCATCGTGGACTGTCATTCTGTCGCTGGTTGTCGTTCTTACAGTCATAACAAGTCTTATTACGCCTGCTGTAAGTATGACTATTGAAGATTCACCGCTTGCCGCTATGGGATTAATCGGTGCATTGGGTGAAAACGGCGAGAAAAAACAAGGTAATACTTCTGGAGCGTTAGAAATTATAAGCGAGTATGTTACAAGTTTAAATGCTGTAGGTATTGACGAAGAATATGATGGCGATTCTGCAAGTTTTGAATTTTCGCTGGCATATACATTGCCTGCTGATTCAAGGGATAGTCTTAATTTGGAAAGCGAACCTAATCTTTATATTTCATTAAACAATGTTAAGGCTGGTTATTTAGATGATGATGCAAGCCTAAATACTATTAGTGATATAGCTTTTGGAGGAACAGCAGGTACTTTTGTAATTACTGAAAATGGTATTACTATTTCTTTTACAGATGAATATAAAGAATATTTGAAGACTGGTTCTGATGGTGAGATATTAGGAACTCTTCGATTTTCAGGAGAGATAAAGCGTGATGAATCTGAAAGCGGAGATAAAACTGTCAATATTGCAGGAAAAGACATAGACGTAAAGTTCAAGGACAGAGTACCCGATGTTTCAAAAAATAGTCTGAGCAATGTAGTATTAAATAAAAACGGCGACCGTGTTGTTAAATGGCAGGTTAATATTACATCAAATGGTGCTGATTTATCAAAATATGATGTAAGTGACCTTATAAATGGTAAAACCGCAAATCTTACAAATGTACAGTTCAATCCGTCTACATCTGGAAGTTTCAGCGATGGAAAAATTTCATTGAATGGTACACAGAATGTAGCAATTACATATGAAACTATATTGACTGAGGAAATGCTTGATGCAGATATTAAAAATGAATTTACAATTAAGCATGGAAGCGACAAACCTCACAGCAGCAAAGCAAGTATAAAACCTACTGCGTTCAGTGTTGAAAAAACAGGAAGTGCTGATTATTCTGACTATGAGAATAAGAAAATCAAATGGACTGTTACTGTAAACAATCCGCTTAAAAGGGATTTGGATGGTTATAGTATTGCTGATACTATGGTACCTGCTGCGGAAGTTTCAAATCTTCAAGTGACAGAACCAAGCGGCGGAAAAATTTCAGATGACTGGAAACTTTCAAATGTCGGTGAAGCAGGCACAATTGTTATTGAATATGAAACAGCTGCCGAAGCAGGAACAACATATAATAATAAAGTTCAGCTGAAAACTCCCGATGGTGAACCGACAGGTGAACCCGATGAAGAAAAGGTTAAATATAAAGATACATCAGAAGTTATTCAGCTCAGCAAAAATGGTGTTTATGACGGAGATAAACGTGAAATTACATGGACTGTCACTGTTTCCTCTGACGGCAACTATAAATTCAAGGATTATGAAGTAACTGACAAAAAGTTCCCTAATGATATTGATGTTGATGTAAAATATTATAAAGACGGCGAAGCAGTTAATGCAAGCGGTGCTGTAAGAAAAGACAATACATATACAATCACTGATTCAGCAGATTCAAAGAGCTTTGATACTGTTGTATTTGAGTACAAGACAAAGGTTGAAGTTCCTGAAGATGCTCCGACAACTACTGTTATAAATGAGGTTGAAGGCAAAAATGGTACTGCTACAACAGTAGTTTCAGACAAGGTTGATGTATACTTTAGAAATGGAATTGCAAAGAATTTAAGTAATTCATCAAACAAAAAAACAACTGTTACAGGTTCGGAGGAATTTACCAAAGACTTTGAATGGGAAGTAATTCTCAATCGTGATGCTAAGTTTGCAGGTCAGACGTATACTGATATTATTTCTGCACCTGACAACGCAACCCATACACTTAAAGAAAATTCTATTGAGGTTTATGTAAGTGAAGACGGTAAAAATTATACTGAGATAACTGAAGGTTATATGGTTGCTAATACTGATACCGATGATGGTTTTACTCTTACATTTGATGAGAATTTTGATTCCACAAATGACTATAATTTTGTAAAAATCAAGTATAAAACAACTGCTACTATTGATGCTGCTAATGCTGCTACTGATTATAAGGATTATAAGTTTAAAAACGTGGGTCAGTGGGGCGACAAGAACAGCGAACGAGAAGTTACCATTACAAGAAAAGAACAATTAAATATCACTGTCAAAAAAGAGTGGGCTGGCACAAGCAATGGCACAAATGCTGTTGTTGAGCTTCAATTCACATCAGCAGCAGTTAACTGGCAGTGGATTCCTGTAAAGCATGGAGAAACTGAAGGCACTTATGTGCTGTCAGAAACTTCAGATGCAGAATCCGTTCAGATTAAACTTAATTCTGATAATGAGTGGAAAACTACATTTTCAAATCTTCCTGATAATATAGACGGTAATGAGGTTACTTACAGGATAGTTGAAATAAGTTTCAATGACGATAGTGAACATGAGGTGGGTAAGGACAATAATCGTGTTGTGCTTGAAAACGGTTGGTATGATATATCGTATAGCAAAAATGAAATAAAACAAGCAGGCACAATTACTGTTAAAAATACTTACAAAACATCAACAACAAAGAAGCTTACAGTAAACAAAAAATTCGGCGATGGTGTTTCTGCTGATATGTTTGAAGATATAACTGTTCAGCTCCAGCAGAGGAGAAGCGACAACAATGAATGGAATCCTTATACGGAGGATACATCAAGGAATACAGTAACCCTTGATTCAAATAATAACTGGTCTTACACTTGGGAAGCTCTTCCCTATGAAGAAGTTATCGACGGAAAGGTAATAACTTATTATTATCAGGTTGTTGAGACTTCCTACATTGGAGAAAATTCAGACAAACATACAATAAATGGAACTGTATACAAAATTGGCGATAATTACTATCAGTACAGCAGTAGTGAAAACGGTAATAAATATATTATTACTAACTCGAAATACAGCAATACTGATACTAAGGATATTACACCAAGTAAATTCTGGGCTGGAGATGACGATTTTAAGACAGACAGACCGGACAAAATTGTTTTTGTTCTTCAGAAAAAGAATTATGATGGAACATGGGAAGATGTTCATGGAAAATTGGATACCTCTGATTTGGATAATTCCGATGTTCCAGATTATGAAAAAAAAGTAACAGTAAATGTAGATGAATCATCATCTGATATTATTAAAATCACTTTATCGGGTGATAAAAACGGTTATCAATATTCATATGAATCAGGAAATGATTACGTAAATACGCTTTCAGGCTTGCCTAAGTATGATTTCCATGAAAATTTAGACGGCAGTATTGTACGTTATGAGATAGAGTATAATTTCCGTGAAGCAGCATTTATTGTGAATAATAAGCAAATCGAGCCTCAGACAGACGGTAGCTTTAAGACGGCAAACGGAAGTTACAGCCGAGATGAAAACGAGACTCGTGAAGGAGTTGTAACAAATAAATTTACACGTGCTTCGGGTGTTGAGAAAACTGCTCTGGATTATAACGGCAGTTCGATTGGTTATATCGACAGCACAGAATTGAAGCAGAATGAAGAATGCCCGTATTATGCGGAAATCGACGGCGGAAAATACTATGTTTTCAACTGGCAGATTAGCTATAAAGATGCGTCGCAGCTTTCAACGCTTGAAGATGAACTTCCTTCAGGATTTACATTGTGTACAGATTCAGAATATAATCATGATAATTACTGGATAGCAAACTACATACAACAAAAAACACCTGAAGAAGTATTGAAATATTTTAAGACTAATTATTATAAAACTCCTGTGAAAGTTGCGGGAGACGCAACTTGTATAGGTT
>JAIDNR010000112.1 GCA_029063695.1 Ruminococcus sp. | reverse complement strand
ATTTTAATATGCTCAAGAAATGGAAGCAGAGAACTTATAGGTAAAAATGCAATTATAAAGAACTTAAATGCAACTTTCGGTGCGTTTATGATGATTTTCAGAAGTGAATCACCAGAATATTTATACTATGTTTTAAATTCCCATGTCTTTTCGTATTATCTCGGTACTTTTTTCACTTCGACAATAAATCAGTTGACAGGTTTTAATTTTGGAAATATGAAAGTAGCATTTTGCCCGAATGTATGTGAACAACAAAAAATTGTAGAATACCTTGACAAAAAATGCATTGAAATAGATGGCATTATTACCGAAAAGAAACAGCAAGTCGAAACTATTGAAAAATACAAAAAGTCACTTATCTTTGAATATGTGACTGGAAAGAAAGAGGTTAATTAAGATGACAAAAAAGTCAATGAATAGCTTGTTTCTAAATTATCTTATCAAAAGCGAGAATAACATTGAAACAAATTCCGAAAAATGGATACAAGATTTTAGTTTGACAGATACAGACAAAATAAACGAGATTTCCGAAGCAACAAATGCACATATTGTGTTCATAAAGGCTTGCTGGGGAGAAATCGGTTGGTGTTTACCTAAATGGAAAGAACGAGATATTAAAATGGGAAATGTGCTTTCAGACTTGAAAAACAGTGTTCCTGTAAGCGAGATAGATGAAGGTTTATCTGATTGTTTCAAAGAAAGCGAGATTGAGGCAATTACAATCTTAATTGGAGGGCATCTTTCCAATTCTGAAAAGAGTAAACTTGACTTGGCTTTTCAACTGTACTTAAAGCAAGAATACTTTACAAGTGCTGTGTTACTCGCAGGTCTTATTGATTCGGCAAGTATAAATCAGGTTTTAAAAACAACTGACAATCCCGAAAATGTAAGCCAATGTTGGAAATGCTATGGAAAGGTTATTCAAGAAAATTTTGGTGGAACTTATTTCAGTGGCACATTCCCTTTTAACAAATCTGCAAAAAATAATGAACGTGGAAAAGCTACAATAGAATTCTTTAAGTCAATAAAACACGATGTTTGTTTTGACAACAAAAAAGACATTCTAATTTCATTATCTTTTGCTTTGTTAAAGTTCTTTGATGACAGCGATTGGCGAGATAAGCAAAATGGAATTATTCCCTCATCAATCAACAGGCATTGGTTAGCCCACAATATGTACGACTATGATGATATTACAGGAGCAGATTGTATAAAATTGTTCTGTATGTTATATCAAATTGTTGAATTGTATAGTATGTGTAAAGGAAAATAAAAATGAATAGTATTCTCACTGAAAAAGAATATCAATCAGAGCTATTGGCAATACTCCGTGATCAGAACGGCTACACTATTAGGAAAGCAACGGACTTTGACCGCCGTTTGGCTCTTGACCGTGAAATGCTGTTTGGTTTCCTGAATGATACTCAGCCGGAGACTATGGAGAAGCTCAGAAAGATACATAAAGAAAGACTTGAAGATACGCTCGTATCGTTCATCAATGCGGAGTGTACGAAGAAAAGGGGCAGTCTGCTTGAAGTCCTTCGTCATGGTGTTGAGCTTTCGGGACATAAGCTTGAACTGATGTACACAAAGCCTGCGACTACTTTTAATAAAGACCTTATTGCAAAGTATGAAAAGAATCGTTTTACGGTTATGGAAGAAGTGTGGGCTAATGATAAAGAGCAAATTGATGTGGTAATTTTCCTTAATGGATTTGCAATTATTACTTTGGAGCTGAAATGTAATTTTTCCGGACAGTCCGCCGACGATGCGATTTATCAGTATCGCAAGGAACGTGACCCGAAGTCCAGACTGTTTCTGTTCAAGGCTGGTGTACTGGTCAACTTTGCTATGGACTTGCACGAAGTGTATATGACTACCAAACTTGACGGAGTAAAGACATTTTTCCTGCCGTTCAATCAGGGCAACGGTGAGGGTGTTAATGCAGGAGCCGGAAATCCGCCTTGTGAGGAGGATTATCCCGTTCATTATATGTGGGACGATATTCTCACAAAGGACACTATCCTTGACTTGATTTCTAAATTTATCTTCATTCAGACCTCCGAGAAAGAGAATGAAAAGACGGGTAAGGTTGAGACGAAAGAAACTATCATCTTTCCCCGTTATCATCAGCTTGATGTCGTCCGCAAACTTCTTGCTGATGTCAGCGAAAATTTGACATCGCTGAATTATCTGATTCAGCATAGTGCAGGTTCAGGCAAGACTAACACAATCGCTTGGCTTGCATACCGTCTTGCAACGTTCCACGATGCAGAGAACAAGATTATTTTTGATAATGTTATCATAATGACCGACAGAGTTGTTGTTGACAGACAGCTTCAAAAGGCTATTATGGGTATGGAGCATAAGTCGGGACTTATCCGTGTTATGGACGAGAAGTGCAATTCTGCTGACCTTGCGATTGCTCTCAACGGCAATACAAAGATTATTGTTACCACGATTCAGAAGTTCCCATATATTGTTGACAGCGTTCAGGGATTGAAAAATAAGCGTTTTGCGGTCATTATTGATGAAGCACACTCCTCTACGGCAGGCAAAGATATGGCTGCTGTTACGCAATCCCTCGGAATGGGCGATGAGCTATATCAGGATATGGAGGACGAAATTGCCGCTGAACTTGCAAGAAATGGTAAGCAAAGCAATGTATCTATGTTTGCTTTTACAGCAACTCCTAAACCGACTACATTACAGCTTTTTGGCTCTGTCAACACAAAGGGACAGCGTGAAGCGTTCCATGTATATTCTATGAAGCAGGCTATTGAGGAGGGCTTTATCCTCAATGTTTTGCAGAATTACATTACCTACAAAACATTCTATCAGATAAATAAGGAAATTGAAGAAGATCCAAAAATGCAGACAGCAAGTGCAAAGCGGCAGATAGCACGCTTTGTTGAGCTGCACGAAACGAACATTGCCCAGCGTATTGAAGTGATCGTTGAGCATTTCCGTACTACGGTCATGCCGGAGCTTGGAGGTCAAGCTAAGGCAATGGTGATAACTGCTTCAAGACAGGCAGCCGTTAAGTATTGTCAAGCATTTGAAGATTATTGCAGTAAAAAAGGATATAGCGGTATTCGTGCGCTTGTGGCTTTTTCGGGTAAAGTTAAACTCACTGATGATGATGCAGAATATACAGAGCCAGGTATCAATGGTATTTCCGAAGATCGTCTCACAAAAGAGTTCGACAAGGACGATTATCAAGTGCTTTTGGTTGCAAATAAGTATCAGACAGGTTTCGACCAGCCGAAACTTTGTGCAATGTACATTTTGAAGAAGCTCAAAGGAGTAAACGCTGTACAAACACTTTCTCGTCTGAACAGAATTTACCCTCCGTTTGAGAAAAAGACCTTCATCCTTGACTTTGTAAATACTTATGAGGATATAGTCAGTGCATTTGCTCCATATTACACTACAACTCTGCTGTCTAATTCCGTAACCCCCACAGCGATATATGACCTTGAAGCTCAGATAGATGCCTATGCGATCATTGATCCTGATGATGTGGATAAGGTGAATGAAATTCTTTACAAGGAGAAAATGCTTGCTGCTGATAAGAAGAAAATCAACTTCTGCCTTGATAAGTCACAAAAGCTGATCGAGCATTACAATATTGAGAAACAGCGTGAGATCGTAGTTGATCTCCGTCATTTTGTTCGTTTCTATGAGTTTATGATACAGGTATCTTGCTTTGAAGATATAGAGCTTCACAAGAAATACAATTATATCATTCTCCTGCTTTCTCACATCAATATCAAACGCCCAGGCGGTGGTTTCAACCTTGACGGAAAGATAAGAGCTACTCAGTTTGTACAGAAAAAGCAGGAAGAGCATACAAAGTCCGATATTGTTGTAAAGCCTGTGGTAAAGCTCCCATCAGCGGAAAACTTCGGATTGACCCCCGCAAAGGAAGAAAGGCTTTCCGAAATCATTGCGGCTATAAATGCTCGGACAGGAAAGGTTTATGACAGCAATGTTGCAGTCAAAGCTATGCTTCAGATCAGAGATATTCTGATGAAATCTGATAAGCTCAAAGCAAGTGCTAAGAATAATACCATCAAGGACTTTGAATTTTCTTACTTCGATGATATTGACGATGCTTTGATTGAAGGATTGGAGCAAAATCAAGACTTCTTCTCTTTGCTGCTTAATGATGATGAGATCAAACGTGAAGTCCTCGGTATCTTTACAGAAGAAATCTATAATTCTTTGAAGAAGGCAGCAGAAGAATAATTGAACGGAGATGATTAGATATGGCAATCAATATAGCTCCAAAATCTCTTGATACTTATGCGTGAAGTATCCTGCGGAAAAGAACAGTTACCTGAGTTCCAGCGTGGTTGGACTTGGGACGATGATAGAATTCGTGGAATAATTGCAAGTCTTTCACAAGGTTATCCTATGGGTGCGATTATGCGTTTGGAATATGGCAATGAAAATGTTCGTTTCAAATATCGTACTATCGAAGGTGTTATTGTAACAGGAGTTACACCTGAGTTTCTTATCCTTGACGGACAGCAGAGATTGACTTCTATGTTTAGAGCAACTTGTTGTAAAGAACCTGTTGAGACTAAGACCGAAAAAGGTAAAGAAATCAAGCGATACTACTATTTGGATATCAAGAAGTGTTTAGACGAAAATGAAGATCGTGTCGATGCTGTCATTGCCGTTCCAAGTGATAGAAAAATCAAGACGAATTTCGACAGAGATATATTTCTTGATCTGTCAACCCGTGAATTTGAGTATGAACACGAAATGTTCCCCATAAATATCATATTTGATAGTAATGCCCGTGAGGATTGGGCAGATGGATATAAGGAGTATCACGAATACGATAAGACCTTTATGGAGAAATATAAGAAATTCAGAACTCAGGTTATAGATACGATAGTTGGATATAAGCTGCCTGTCATTACGTTAGGCAAAGAAACACCCAGAGAAGCAGTTTGCAAGGTGTTTGAGAATGTAAATACTGGCGGTGTTCCGCTTACTGTTTTTGAACTTGTAACAGCTACATTCGCTACATATGATTTTGATCTCCGTAATGATTGGAGAGAGTGCAGAGATAAAATCCGTGGTAAAGGAGAAGTACTCAATACAGATGTTATGGAGGGTATTGACGAAACATCGTTTCTGACAGCTATTACTCTTTATACAACATACCTCTCAAATAAGATGACAACTTGTAAGAAAAAAGACGTTCTGGCTCTTAGCTTTGAGGATTATCAAAAAAATAGAGATGTTCTTCTTGACGGTTATAGAATGGCAAGAAAGTTCCTGTTTAATCAGTATGTATTTAGAAAGCGTGATTTGCCCTATACTACTCAGCTTATCCCTCTTTCTGCTATATGTGCAGTTATTGGAGCAAGTACATTTAATCTTCCTCGCACACAAAAAATCCTGTCAAAATGGTTTTGGTGCGGAATTATGGGTGAAATGTACGGCGGTGCAAACGAGACAAGGTATGCAACGGATATTGAAGATGTTGTCGACGATATTCAGGGCAAGGATAGCCAGAATCGTACAATCAATTCAGCATATTTCTCTGCTACTCGTTTGCTTTCTCTCCAAACAAGAAACAGTGCTGCATATAAAGGCATTATGGCTCTTGTTTACAGAGAACAATGCCGTGATTTTATGCAGGGTATAACTATGGATATAGTTAAGAGTATGGACGAGTCCCCTGATATTCATCACATCTTTCCCGAAGCGTACTGCAAAAAAATGGGTTATGACAAGACAAAATGGAATTCAATTGTAAATAAAACTCCTTTGCTTCCAGCTTCAAATAGGCAAATCGGTGGTGAAGCACCGAGTGCATATGGCAAGAGCATAATGAAGAAAGCTGAAATTGATGAGACGGAACTTGAATACCGTGTAGAGTCACACCTTATTAACTACGGGTACTTTATTGTTAATGATTTTGACAACTACTTCATTGAAAGAGCAAAAGCAATCTTAAAAGTGATTGAAGAAGCAATGGGTAAAACTATTGCAGATAAGGGATCGGAGCAGACAATAAAAAAATATGGTTGTAGTTTAGCGGATAATTAAACATATAAGGAATGAGTTCTATGGATAAAGAGCTGTATGTAAAATTTTCTGATGCTCAGATTGGCAGTACCGTAAGGAGCATTATGAGGAATTAGGTTCAGGCGAGATTACAGAAAAGGATGCGTTTGAACTTGATACCCGTATCTATAAATCAAACTATGACAAATAAGGAGTAAACGGATATGAGTAATAAAAAATCTCTGTTAGAAGCAATAACCGATAATATCAAAGGTGGTGTACTGCTCGACACATTTTCTCTCCCAAAAGAAGATAATTCCGATCCAAACAAGATTAGATTTGCAGACGGAGCTATGGACGGAATTGGAATTTATCATATGGGGCAGCCGGAAATAACCGATGAGCTGATGCAGACTGTAGCTGATGCTTTTAAGTATGTCGGTGATACTCCGAAAGCTATGAAGCGAATGAGTGATTTCTTTGTGAAGATACCTCCGATTAGTGGAATTGATACAATTCAAAGGTTTATCATTGACAACTCTCAATCGCTTGATGCTCAAAAGGTCTATATGTTTGCTGTGGATTGTGTGTATAGTACAGATGTGAATATGGTTAAGCTCGGATTAATGATTATTGAAATATTCAATGAGCCTGATGAACAGATCAAGAGAATCATCAGAACACTTGGTCTGAGTGACGAATTTACGATATTCTCCGTGTTCAATATGCTCGGTTGGGAGAATGGTAATCAGGAGATTTTTGAGCTTGCTCAAAAGGTTCACGGTTGGGGCAGGATTCACACTGTCGCTCGGATAGAGCCGGAAACTCAGGAAATCAAAGATTGGCTACTCCGTGAAGGTATCGCAAATGATGTTGTTCCTGATTATTCTGCACTTGATGTTTATGAAAAAGTCGGCATTGACAAACTGCTGAAAGAGGAGATCAGCGATTCTCAACTCGATCAGATTGCGAATGTTCTGCTCTCAATGTTCGATGAAGGTCCAGTAAGGGGTATTAGTGCTTTGTCCGAAGAAGAAGCAACTGATATGCTCGATGACTTCATCTCCCAGGCAGAAGTACATTCAGCTACATTAGATATATGCGATTTGATGCTCACCATTTCAGAGGACGAAAGATTTTCTGCATTTACTGATAAATACTCAGAATATCTAAACAGTACAAAATGCAAGACGCTGATTGAAAATGAGCTTGATAAAGGCAAAGGTATTCGCCTTGCAAAAGCGGTGGGTATCCCTTATAAAGAAAATATTTTTAGGCACTTGAAAACAGATTTTAATTCAGGTTACGGTAATTGCGGAGCATTGCTTGATGACGATGCGTATCGGGAAAAGGTTGTTGATGTGTTCAAAACTTCGCTTCCTTTGACAACAATGATTGGTGAGCCTACAACGGCAGGCGGTTACTTTGATAAATATGCAGATTACAACAAACTTGCATATATTATTCAGTTATTGAAGGAATACCCATTGTGTGGTACTGATCTTGTAGCTATGGCTCTAAGAACGCCTATTGTTCAATGCCGTATTCAGGCACTTAACACTATCGCTGAATGGTGCAAGGTCAGGGAGTGTAGAGTAAAGGAGCTTTCTGATGAGCTTTATCAAGCTGTTGAATATTTGAAACAGGCTGAGATTGATGATAAGGTCAAAGAGCTGTTCACAAAGTATAACTTCTGATAAAGGGGTGGAGCTATGGGCGAGTTTGAAAACA
>JAIDNR010000111.1 GCA_029063695.1 Ruminococcus sp. | reverse complement strand
TAATGAAAAGAGAGTTCCTTCGGGAACTCTTTTTTCATATATTAATCAATGGATTTCAGTGACTCCGCCATATTTATCTTTTCAAGCTTTATCTGCATGAATATATTTACAATAAAGTTGAATACAAATGTAAAAATAATGCTGAGAATATAGCTCAACGGTAATATTCTTACGCTGAACTCAATCATATCAATCACAATCTGTGCCATAACAAAACGATGCAGAAGTATTCCAATACCAAGACCGCACAGTATACCGATTGAAGTGAGTACAATATTTTCTCTGAGTACATATGCAGAAGTTTCATTCCGGAAAAATCCAAGTACCTTTATAGTAGCTATCTCCCTTGTGCGTTCGGTTATATTGATATTTGTAAGATTGTATATTACAATAAATGCAAGTCCTGCGGCACATATAATCACAAGAAGTACTATATAATCAAGACTGCTCA
Organism: Ruminococcus sp.; assembly: GCA_029063695.1. Classification (GTDB taxonomy): domain Bacteria; phylum Bacillota; class Clostridia; order Oscillospirales; family Ruminococcaceae; genus Ruminococcus. The sequence goes on along the minus strand of JAIDNR010000111.1, from coordinate 7,330 downwards.
TTGTTTCCGCCATATTTTCTTTAGTCTCATCAAGTATGGAAATATAGCTTATATCTGCCTTTTCCAGAAGTTCAGCGGCAGTACCGTCTCTGTTGTCGTCGTCTTTGAAATTCATGAATGCACTGTTAAGTTCAGCTTTTTTGCCGATTTGTGATTCATAAGTCTCTTTGCTTATATAAATGTAGTTGTAGACGTGATTTTCAAATATTCCCGAAACTTTCAGGTGAAGTTCATTCATATCAGGGTCACGGAGCGTTATCTCATCACCTGTTTTTACTCCATATCTTTCGGAAATACTGTGACATACAAGAGCCTCATCGGATTCGGGATATTCAAGTGGTATGCCATCATCTGTATGGAAATCCATGAACTCAGGCATATTGTCAAATGATTCAACCGTTTCAAGACTGATACTTTTTGCACCGTCATTATAAATCAAATCCCACGAACTTTCCCTGTACATAATAAATTCGTCTGATTTTTCTTTCAGCATTTCCCTGACTTTATCGGTATTTTCAGAATTATAGCTGATTATTGCATCTGTAATCTGAATTTCATCATACTGTACATCAGCGAACCTTGCAACAGAATCTTTCAGTCCGAATCCTGTGAGAAGAAGTGCGGTACAGCCGCCTATTCCAATAATCATCATAAAAAATCTGCCTTTGTATCTGAAAATATTTCTCAGTGAAACTTTATGCAGAAATTTAAGTCTGTTCCATATAAAAGGTATTTTTTCGGGCAGAACTCTTTTTCCTGCTTTAGGAGCTTTTGGACGCATAAGATTTGCCGCTGTCTCAGAAAGTTCAACACGACAGGAAATCCATGTCATACCGAGTGAACACAAAAGCGATGCACCAAAAGATGCCGTAAATAATTTCCAGTCGAAAAGATAGGGCATATCAAGCGGAAGATACATAAGTTTATAAGTTACCCATATTATTGCAGGAAATGCATACGTACCTGTAAAAAATCCCAGTATACAGCCAATAATTGAGGCACTTCCCGAATAGAACATAAATTTTCCCATTATTGCCGATTCTGAATAACCAAGAGCTTTGAACATTCCGATTTCTGTACGCCGTTCCTCAACCATACGGCTCATAGTAGTCATACAGACAAGTGCCGCAACAAGAATAAAGAATATCGGGAAAACTTTTGCAACCTGCTCCACAATTTCAGAATCATTCTTAAACGTTGCATAACCGATATTCATATTCCTGTCAAGAAGGTATATTTCAGGCTTTTCAATATCGGAAATTTCTTTTTCGGCATCAGCTATTTCCTGTTCGGCATCGGCGATTTTACGTTCAAAATCCGCCATATTAGTTACATATTCATCATAATTGTCCGTATATACCGAATGACCATGTGCATAGCCTTCATTGCCATCATTGTACTTTTTTTCAGCATCCTCAAGTTTTTTCAGACCGTCATTGTATTCCTTTTCACCTTTTTCAAGTTCCGATTCTGCTTTTTCGTAATCGGCAAGACCCTGCTCATACTGTGCCTTGCCCGATTCAAATTCAAGTCTGCCCGATTCAAGTTCTGAACGACTGCTGTCTATTATCGACTGCTGATATTCAAGTTCCTGACTGGCTGAATCAATCTGTGATTTTGCTGATTCAAGCTGTGCAAGACCACTCCTGAGCATTTCCTGCTGTTCAGGTGGAAGATAGTCAATCATCGCAAGCACATCGCCATACTGTGTATAGAACGCTGTTTCCTGCGAATTGTATTCCGCTTCACCCACATAAAATTCCTCCCATGCACTATCAAGCTGTGCCTGACCATCTGCAAGCTGAATTTCACCATCAATCAGTTTCTGTTTGGATTCATCAAGCTGTATCTTTGAATCATCAAGAGTTTTTTTAGACTTTTCAAGTTCAGCTTTACCTTTATCAAGTTTGATTTTAGAATCGGCGAGTTCTTTTTTACCGTCATCAATTTCCTGTTTCGCACTGCGGAGTTCGTCAAGTGCGGAATCAAGTTCATCTTTTGCATCATCAAGCTTTATTTTGGCATCGTCAAATTCTTTCATAGCTTTTGTACGTTCATCAGCGAGTTCTTTTCGGGCGTCATCAATTTCAGCCTGTGCGTCTGAGACTATATTCTCATAACGCAAATCTGCCTGCTGCTTGGCAATATCTTCCCACAAATCAGTTTTACCGTCTATGAAATCATCATAATCATCGGAATAAATCTGATAATCATGATTGAATCTTATGTAAATATCGGTGAAATAATCAAGATTGAAAACATCTTCCATAAGATAGATACAACCGTCCATACTGCCGTTTCCGACAGAAGTATTACCCATTTTGTAATTTACATAATTAGAAGAATCAACTCTGCCTACTACAGTAAATTCTTTCTGTGTGAATGAGTCAAGCGTATCTTCACTGTTTGAAGTGCTTATTTTCAGAGTATCGCCGATTAGAAATCCGCTGTGAACCATAGCAATACATTCATTCGGAGATTCAGGCATACGACCTTCCTGCAAAAGTAAACCATTGACATTTTCGGGAATATTATGTGTTTTGATTACAAATTCATCGTCGTTCTGGTCTGTGTAAATCACATCAAGACTGTAACCGCCTTCAGCATATTTCACATTATCCTGATTTGTAAACTGTACAATACTTTCTTTATCCCAGCCCAGAGTAGAAACTATTCTGTAATCGTACAGGTCATTTTCGTTCATGAAATTACCCATCATATTCACCATGGCAGGTGTAGTGACTTTTACGCCTGAAAAAAATCCCACACCCAAAGCAATGATAGCAAGAATAGCCATAAATCGTCCCAAAGAGCCTTTTATTTCACGGAGAGCAGTTTTTCTTATATTCTTCATAGCTTGTCACCACTCAATATCCGCAACATCAACAATATTATTATTAAGTCTCATATCGGCGATTTTTCCGCTTTTCACTGTAATAATTCTGTCTGCCATTGCTGAGATTGCCTGATTATGAGTAATAACTATTACAGTTTTACCTGTGTTCCGACAGGTATCCTGTAAAAGTTTAAGTACCGCCTTGCCTGTATTGTAATCAAGTGCACCTGTCGGCTCGTCACACAAAAGTAGTTTTGGATTTTTCGCCAATGCACGTGCTATTGAAACTCTCTGCTGTTCACCGCCCGAAAGCTGTGCAGGGAAATTCTTCATACGTTCGGACAGTCCAACCTGTTTCAAAACAGTCGCCGCATCAAGAGGTTCACGGCAAATCTGAGCGGCAAGCTCTACGTTTTCAAGTGCAGTAAGATTCTGAACGAGATTATAAAACTGGAATACAAAGCCTACATCATGACGACGGTAAGCAGTGAGCTGTTTTTTATTGAGACCTGAAATATCAGTCCCATCAATAACCACACTTCCACTGGTAAGCGTATCCATACCGCCCAATATGTTCAGGATAGTGGTTTTACCTGCTCCGGAAGCTCCGACAATAACACAGAACTCGCCTTTTTCGATTTCAAAAGTAACACCGTCAAGGGCATTTATTGACGTCTGCCCTGCTCCGTATGTTTTTTTCACATTCTGAAATTCAACATAACTCATATAGAAAACTCCTTTTTTCTGAAAATAGCCTGTTTTTGTATTATATCATAATCACAGAATAAATTCAAGACTTGACAAAAAATGTAATTTATGATATAATATTGCGACAAAAAATAAATAAAAGGGGTCTTTTTTATATGAGTCAGCTAAGAAACCAACATATGCCTGTAAACTGGTATGATATTATTGATACTGAAAATATCACACCTGCATCTGAATCGTCATTGAAAGAAAAAGCATCGCTTGTCGGGCGTGTGGGACTTCTTATGCTGTCGGCAGGCACAGGAGCATGGAGAGTACGTGCATCTATGAATAAGATTTCCCGTGCATTGAATATCACCTGCAATGCGGATATAGGACTTCTTGCAATTGCATATACCTGCATAGAAAACGGTGAAACGTATACAAATGCCCTTTCTCTCAGAACTACAGGAGTAAATACGCATAAACTGAGCTGGCTGGAAGAATTTTCGGATAATTTCGCCGAAAGAACCGACAGATATTCAGTAGAGCAGTTCCACCGCATACTTGACAAGATAGAATCACTTCCGATGAATTACAAGGCATGGCACCTTGCATTTGCATCTGCTTTTGCTTGCTGTGCATTCACTTTTCTGCTCGGCGGCGGATATATTGAGATGATATGTGCATTTCTGGGTGCAGGAATCGGAAATTTCGTCCGTAAACTTCTTTTAGAGCGTCATATAACGCTCTTCGCAAATGTCGCCGTTGGTACGGTTTCCGCCTGCTGTGTATATGTCCTGTCAATCAAGCTTGCGGAACTTCTTTTCGATGTATCAGCAATTCATCATTCCGGATATATATGCTCCATGCTTTTTATAATTCCAGGATTTCCGCTTATCACAGGAGTTATAGACCTCTCCAAACTTGATTTGCGTTCGGGAATTGAGCGTGTAACGTATGCACTTCTTATTATAATCACTGCAACTTTGTCGGGCTGGGTTACTGCATCTGTATTCAGATTTGCACCATCGGATTTTCAGGCACTTGAACTGAATCTCGCACTTATGATTCTTTTCAGACTTATTGCAAGTTTTGTCGGAGTTTTCGGATTCTCACTCATGTTCAACAGTACAGTGAAAATGGCTTTCACAGCAGGAATTATAGGAATGATTGTAAATACATTCAGACTTGAACTTGTAGAGTTAATGTCAATTCCTGCAAGCATTGGTGCATTTGCAGGAGCTTTCTGTGCAGGACTTCTTGCATCTGCTCTTAAAAAGAAAATCGGTTTTCCACGAATAACGCTTACTGTGCCTTCTATTGTTATAATGGTTCCGGGAATGTTCATGTATAAGGGAATATATTTCATGGCACTGAATAACATATCAGAGGGCGGAATGTGGCTTACAAAAGCATTTATGATAGTTCTTGCACTTCCTCTGGGATTGATTACCGCAAGAATAATCACAGATAAAAATTTCCGTAAAAGTACATGATATAACACAAGGGAGTGATAATACTGTATCACTCCCTTTATTATTACATACATCAAAAAAGAGGTGCAACAAGTTTAAGAATCTGTCCTGTTACTTTATAATAAAGTTTCTCATTTCTGATAGTTTCAGGCGTAACCTTTCGGCAGTCACCTAAAGTTTGCTGAAAATCGGCTTCAATTGCAGGAATACAGCTTGTCCTATACATATATGTTGCACATTCAAAGTGATGATAGAGACTTCTGTAATCAAGATTAATTGTTCCTACAACAGCCTTTTCATCATCGCATACAAATACTTTTGAATGCACAAAGCCCGGAGTATATTCGTAAATCTTAACACCCGACTTTATAAGTTCCTTATAGTGAGTTTTGGCAAGTGCATAGGCAGTTTTCTTGTCGGGAATACCTGGAAGAATTATTTTAACATCAATTCCACGTTCAGCCGCAAATTTAATCGATGTTTCAAGTTCACCGTCAAGAATCAGATAAGGAGTCATGATATGAACATACTTTGTGGCACGGTTCAGAATATCCATATAAACGTTTTCTCCGACCTTATCACCGTCAAGCGGACAGTCCGCATAGGGCATTACACAGCCATCGGCAATACTTCTGTTTATACTTATATTTTTCGGAACGGCAAGCCATTTATCCCATTCAGGCTCTTTTTCGTCAATATTCCACATCTGCAAGAACATAAGAGTAAAGCTCTGAACTGCACTTCCCTTAATCATAACGGCAGCATCTTTCCAGTGACCGAAACGCTCTTTTTTATTTATATACTCGTCCGCAAAATTAATTCCGCCGTTGTAAGCGACTTTTCCATCAATTACAAGTATTTTTCTGTGGTCACGGTAATTATAGTGAGTTGACAGAAACGGAGCTATCGGTGCAAAAGCCTTGCATTTAATACCGAGTTCAGCCATTCTTTTCGGATAATCATGAGTAAGTGTGGACATTTCACACATTCCGTCATAAATAACACGTACATCAACTCCCTGCTGTACCTTGCGTCTGAGGATTTCAAGAATCTTTCCCCACATATATCCTTCGGCAATAATAAAATATTCCATGAAAATAAAATGCTCAGCCTTTTCAAGTTCTTCCAGAACAGACGCAAATTTTGCCTCACCGCATGGGAAATATTCCGTTTCTGTTTTATTGTACAGCGGAAAACAGCCTGTTCTGTTGATATACCGGCACAAATCAGATGTACCCGACTTTTTTAATTCTGCATCATTCATTATTTCCCTGTTGTGCGGAAGTGTACGCTTTGTAGATTTCACAAGAAATTCCATACGCTTTTTGAGTGTATAGTGACCAAAGTCATATTTGGTTAGAAACAGCAGAATAGTTCCGGGAATCGGGAAAAACATAATGATTAAGAGCCATGTAAGTTTGGCAGAATAAGCCATTTTATCATTGAATAAGTAAAATATCATTACCACTGAAAAAACACTCAGGAACAGGTTGATATGCGGAAAAAAGTCAAGAAAGAACTGATATATTGATAAAAGTATTCCTATCTGCATAAGAATAAGCAGTGCTATCATAAAAAGACGGCTGAAAACAAGCTTGAGAATCCCCTTTCTTCTCTGCGGAATAAGTCTGATTATGCCATCATCATTTTTCTTTTTTTTCTTCATATTGTAATTTCAAATCCTCCTGTATATCTAATCTGCATAATACTGCATTTTCCCTCACCGAAAATGGCGTTCATTCTTTTGGCATAATCATTTGCAAGGTATGACGGTACAAATGCCTTTACAATTTCATTTTCAGCCATAACCGCACCATCACCGTCAAGAAAATTCCTGCTGATAAGTACGGCAGTCTTTACTTTTGGAGTACACAGGGTATACATTGATGAATCATTCACAAGGCGGAAAAATTCAGGAATATCACTACGCATAACTGCCTCGTATTCAAGCTGATTTCTCTTTTTCTCATCACACAGTACAGCCATACGGTATATCTCACTTTCAGTACATTTTTCCCTGAGTTCTTCAATACTGCTGAAAAAATCCTCAATATCTGTATTGGGCAGTTCATCATGCGGTTTTCTGTTATTTATACTCGAAATACACAGGCTGTAACCCGAAAAGCAGTCTGGAATATCTATAGTATCATTGAAGTCAGCTTTTTCAAATCCTTTGGGAATTTCATCTGAGATATAATTAATATTGAAACCGTCTCTATTAATTATTATCTTATCAGCAGTCAGAAAAAGTGGTATACTGCCAACTGTGATTTTGGCGGGAACTGAATACACACGTATATTGTCGCACAGCGGTCACTTATACACATCT
>JAIDNR010000110.1 GCA_029063695.1 Ruminococcus sp. | reverse complement strand
GGTTACAGGTTGGGCAGCTGATGTAAATAAAGATGGTATATTGAGTGCTTTAAATCTGCCTTCTACTACAAGTGCTGATGCTGTTGCAAAAACACTTACTTCAGATAGCACGGGTGGAAAATCTGCAGAGAATTTTGCAAAAATTGTTATGAACAACCTTGTTGAAGATGCGGGAACAGCTGGAACAGTTAACAATGGCGGAAAAACAGCAGCTTTCAGTGGCCTTGATGACGGTTATTATGCAATGTCATGTACTGTACAGATTGGTAACGATGAAGAGTACACTGCTAAGTCTCTCGGAATGCTTACAGTATTCGGCGGAGCAGCAACTAATGTAGGTAAAGATGGCGTTGCTAAAATTGGTCTCCCGAAAGTTCAGAAGAAAGTTTATGAAGATGTTAAAAAAGCTGAAGAAGCAGAACCTCTTGGAGTTGATACTGATACACAGTGGAACGATGTAGCTGACTATGACATCGGAGACGAAGTACCATTCAAGCTTTACGGAACAATGCCTGAGAATCTTGATATGTATGAGAAGTATTTCTATCAGTTCAATGATAAACTTGATGAACAGTTTACTGCTGATAAGGTTATAACTCATTATATAGTTAAGATTGATAAAACTGAAATAGAAGTAGGAGCAGATAAAGATTGTAAGGTTACAGTTGGTGACGATAATAACATTACAGTAACATTTGCTGATATAAAAGCTGCAGCTGCTAATGCGGGTGTGACACTGACTAAGGATTCAATAGTTACTGTTGAATACAAGGCTGTTCTTTCAAGTGCTGCTAATGTTGGTACTCCTGGACAGAGAAACGAAGTTTATCTAACTTATTCCAACAATCCGAATCTGAGAGGTGATGGTGACTGGGATAAGCCTGAGAATAAAGGCAAGACACCTAAAGATAAGGTAATTGTTTATACATATGCTCTTAAAATCGATAAGGACTTCTTTGAATCTTCTGGAACTAAGCTCGATGATAAAGAAATTGAAGAGAACACTTTTGGTGCTGTAGAGTTCAAGCTTTATAAGGGCGATGATAAAAATGCACTTAAGTTTTCGAAGTCTGATGAGCCTGAGTATGACTATGTTGTTGATCCGAACGGTTCAATAGAAGCACTTAACTTGACTTTGGTTAATGACGAACTCGTTGTCAGAATCAAGGGACTTGATGACGGAACATATACACTTAAAGAAACAGACGGTCCCAAGGGTTATAACCTTGCTCCTGACCAGCAAATCAAAATCACAGCTACAACAAATGAAGAACAGGATTGGGCTGGTACAGAAGAAAAGCTGACACAGTTTGAGTGGAGTGTTGCTGAGGGTTCAACATGGTCAACACCGGAAGTATTGACAGGGGATGCTTTGGAAAATGCAACAGCTAAGGCATTAGTTGAAAACCGCAAGGGTACAGCACTTCCTACAACAGGCGGCGTTGGTACAAGATTGTTCTATTTCTTCGGCGGTGCAATGGTTGCTATAGCAGGCGTATCACTCATCACAAAGAAGAGAATGGGCAAAAATCAGATTTTATAATCTACAAGCAATAAGGATAAAGCGATACTTTTTATAACCTGTTCCTGTCGGTTTTAAAGCCGACAGGACATCAGGGAGGGACTCATGAGCAGAAAAGCAGACATTATTTCAACTGTTATATTGTTTATTCTCTTATTCGTGGGGCTCTCCGTGATGAGTTATCCGTCATTCAGCAACTGGTGGAACAGGCGTGTTCAGAGCCGTGTTGTTGCAGGCTATCAGCAGAAAGTTGCGGAACTGGATAATGCCGATATTGAGAGAATGCTCGAAGAAGCAAGAGCTTACAACAATAAGCTTGCCGCAATGTCAAATCCGTTTTCGGAATCTGCAAAGATGCCCGAATATTACAGCATTCTTGATGTTTCGGGTACGGGAGTTATGGGTTATGTCACAATTCCGTGTATCAATGTTGAGCTTCCGCTTTATCATGGCACAAGTGCAGAAGTTCTCAATATTGCGGCAGGTCATCTCGAAGGTTCGGCTTTTCCTGTCGGCGGAAACAATACCCATGCAGTCATTTCTGCTCACAGAGGTCTGCCCTCGGCAAAGCTTTTCACTGACCTGAATAAACTTGTTGTTAATGATATTTTTACTATTACAATCCTTAATGAAGTTTTTACTTATGAAGTTGAGGATATTTTAATTGTAGAGCCAAGTGAACTGGATAAACTTGCGATAATTCCTGATGGTGATTATGTAACGCTCATGACCTGTACACCCTATGGAATAAATTCACATCGTCTGCTTGTCCGTTCCCATCGCATCGAAACCATATATGAGCATACTGTCAAGGTTGACCCAGATGCTCTGAAAGTTGACTCGATGCTTGTTGTTCCGTTTATTGCCGCACCGTTTGTTATAATTCTTGTTATATTCTGGTTCTTCAGCGGCAGTAAAGGTAAAATGAGGACAAGAAAAGATTATCTTAATCTTGTATCACCATTAAAGGAGGTTGATTGATAGTGTGCAATGTGTACAAAAAAATTGGTGCAGTGTTTTGCACATTTGGTGTTATCCTTATGTTTATGGCAGGTCTCATGCTGAATGTTTCCGCCGCTGATGATAACAGCGGAACTCTTACTCTGACCTGCGAAAATGACGATTTCGGTCTTGCTGATATGCAGTGGCAGATTTACAAAGTCGGCGAAAATAAAGGCGGTGTTTTTGCACTGACAGGCGATTTTGCAAATTATCATGTTGATTTGTCAAAAATCATGGAAGATTCGGATTCTATGACAGAAGCGGCTTCAACTCTCAGTAACTATGCTGTCCTTGATGAAATCATTCCGAATCAGAATGCAAAAACAAATGGACGTGGTGTGGTTCAGTTCAAAGGATTGAATCCCGGACTTTATCTTGCTATTGGTAATAAGATTAAAGTCGGCACTGTTTCTTACTTCCCTACACCTCTTCTCTTTGAACTTGGTGGAAGCAGTACTATGAATGTAAGTGCTTATCCGAAATTTATTACAAAGTATACACTTCCTGATACAAAAGACAGATTTACAATGAGAAAAATCTGGGCTAATGCTTCTATGGTAACTGACCAGCCTGTTTCGCTTACAGTTGAAATCTATGAGGACGGTGAGCTTTTCGATACAATTCAGTTGACTAAGGAGGATAACTGGACTTATTCATGGGAAGGCGATGCTGCAAGTGAATGGAGAGTAAAAGAAGTAAATGTTCCGGCAGGCTGTTACGTAATGTACAGAAACAATGCAGTTCAGTTTGTTATTATGAACTCCTATGACGGCGAACTCCTTGCATTGACAACCACTACAACAGCAACAACAACAGAAACTACTACTACTACTGTAATTACTACATATCCTGTAGCTCCGATTACAGAGGCAAGAGATACAACAACTGTAACGACTGTCAAGCCATCTGATGGTGATGAGGGTTCAAGAACAAGGGTTACAACTACTACTTCTGATGTAGTAACTACAACAACTAAACCGGTTGATGGAGATGACGGTTCAAGAACAAGAGATACTTCCACAACTCCGACCGGTGTATTACCTGTTACATCTTCAGGTGATAATGAAACTACAACAACTGTTTCAGGTGAAACTTCATCTACTACAAAAACTACTAAAAAAGATGATTCTGGTAATAAATCAACAAAAAGCAGTAAAACTACTGTAACTACTACTTCACTTGAAAAACTTCCTCAGACAGGTCAGTTATGGTGGCCCGTTCCTGTAATGCTTGTTGGTGGATTGATGTTTGTTGCTGTAGGATTAAGATTACTCTTAAACAATAGGAAAGAAGATTAATTAATGAAGAAAACACATGGAGTGTGTTGCATATTACTCGGGGCAATACTGCTTATAGCAGCATTGTCCCTTGTTTTGTACAATACAAATGAAAATAAAAAAAGTGGAGAGGCTGCAAAAAGTATTCTCTCTGAACTGAAACTGGAAATGCCAGCAACTACAACAGCGACAGTTGCTTCAACAATGGAAAATGACCTTTTTGCTTATTATTCACAATTTGAAACAACAACTGTTCCTGTATTTGAAGAAGCAACCAGGGAGATTGATGGCAATATGTATATAGGAATTATATCAGTTCCTGTGCTGGAACTTGAATTGCCTGTTATGAGTGAATGGAATTATCCAAATCTTAAAATTTCTCCGTGTCGTTATAAAGGTACTGTTGCAGGTGGAGATATTATAATCGCCGCACATAACTATGATTCACATTTCGGCAGGCTGAAAAGTTTGTATGTCAATGATGAAATTATTTTCACTGATGTAAACGGCTATCCGCATTATTATGAAGTTTCACAGATTACGGAAATCAATGGCAGGGATATTGAATCTATGGACTTTGGTTCTGCTGATTCATGGGATTTGACTCTTTTTACCTGTACTCTTGGCGGTCAGAGCAGAGTTACTATCAGGGCAGTTGAAAAAAAGGAAATCACAGAATAAATCAAAACTAATCACCATGCAGATTTGTATGGTGATTTTTGCTTGACTGCAATATTCATATATGATATAATTTAATAAAACAAATAACAAGGCGAGGTTTTACTATGAATAAAATTCTTTTGGTTGAAGATGATGAAACTTTAAATAAAAATATTGCCCTTGCTCTTGAATCTGAGGGATATAATGTCATAAAAGCAAATGGAATACAGTCTGCCGAAGAACTTTTTCAGTCGGTTGATTTGATTATACTTGATATTATGCTTTCCGATGGAAACGGTAAGGAACTTTGCAGAAAAATCCGCAGAAATTCTCGGATTCCGATAATTTTTCTTACTTCATGTGATGATGAAGCGGATATTGTTGATGGACTTGACATCGGCGCTGATGATTATATTACAAAGCCGTTCCGTCTGCGTGAATTTCTTTCACGTATCAAGGCAAATCTTCGCCGTATTCCAGCTTCACCTGAAATTGAACTTACTGCTGTTGAGCAGAAATTACTCGATTATCTCAAATTGAATCACGGTCATTATCTCACAAGAGAACAGATTCTTGAATATCTGTGGGATTGTAAAGGCGTTTTTGTCAATGACAATACACTTTCGGTTAATATCAGCCGACTTCGTGAAAAACTGAAAAAATCAGGAGGCGGTCAGATTATCACAAAAAGAGGATTAGGTTATAAGTGGACAGAATAGATAAATTTGTTAACAACCGCCTGCCGAAAAAAACAGTACTTGTTTTGGTGATTATGTTGATTGTTTCAGCAGTTTTAAGTCTTTTTTTAGCAGAAAAGATTGCAGACTATATAGTTCGTGAGCAGATAAAGGCATATATTTCGGCAGGCGGGGAAAGTCTTGATGTTTATGGAATACGTCCCGATATGCCTGCAAAACTTATGCCAGATTGGTTGGGATTCCGTAATACTGCATTTTGTATTATATTTTCAGTCATGAGCCTATGTTCACTTTTCTGGACAGTCTTTTCAATTCATGAGACTTTTAAAATTTATGATGAACTGGAGATTCTTAGCCGTGAGTGCATAAAATCTGCTGATAAACTGAATAATAATATCAGTTTGCATGGAAATGATGCTGATTGTGTACGGAGGATTTCTGAAAGTGCGGAACTTCTTGCAGGTCGTATGTGTTACCTTAATAACTGTCTGGAGCATGAAAAGTCGTATTTAAGGGAATTTCTCAACGCCTTTTCACATCAGATTAAAACAGCTCTTGCCGTAATCAGACTTAATATTGATATACTTGATGAAACCGAAAATCTGCCGTCTGAACGTATAGAGGAACTGAATGACGAAATACAGCTGAATCTTGATGCAATTGAAATGCTTGTAGTTCATGCGATAAAGCTTGCACGGCTTGAATCGCAGACAATAAAATATGATATGCGGAATTTGTGTTTTGCCGATACCTGCAAAACAGCAGTCAGGAGGATTTCTCCTGTCCTGAGAAATGAAAATATCAGGATTTCTGCTGATTTACCAGATAATATCATGCTTGTTCACGATAAAGGTTGGCTTTGTGAAGCAATCGAAAATATACTGAAAAATTCCGCTGACCATTCGGAATGTACTGAAATTCGCATTGAACTTGAGGAAAATCATGCAATGGTAAAACTTTCAATTACTGATAATGGAAAAGGTATTCCGCAAAATGATATTCCCACACTTTTTGAACCGTTTGCAAGGAAATCGACTGATATTAAAATGAAAAGTGCAGGTCTGGGAATGTCAATCGCACAGAAAATAGTCCGAAATAATGGTGGTGAAATTATTGTTTACTCCAAAATCGGCAAGGGAACTCGTTTTGAATTTGTATTTATTAAATCATAAAATTAATTCGGAATCAGTATTTTGTCACTTTCGTGTAAGATTACTGTTATATAATCAGATTATAAAATAAAAGGAGGTCTGATTATGGACGATGTAATTATCAGAACAGAAAATTTAACAAAGCAGTACGGAAAAGGCGAAAATGCTCTGCTTGCACTGAATAATGTTAATTTTGAAGTATGCACAGGTGAATTTATTGCAGTCACCGGAGAAAGCGGAAGTGGAAAAACTACACTTCTTAATTGTCTCGGTTCACTTGATAAGGCGACAAGCGGAAAAATTATTGTAAACGGTACGGACATCACAAAGCAGAATGACAATGAACTTTCAGTCTACAGACGCAAGAAAATCGGATTTATTTTTCAGGCATACAATCTTATTCCTGTACTGAATATTGAGGAAAATATTGTTCTGCCGTTGAATTTGGATAATGCGGATATTGATATGGAATATCTCAATGAACTTCTTGATGTTACGGGACTTAAAAGAAAGCGTGAAAATTTTCCGCATGAACTTTCGGGAGGTCAGCAGCAGAGAGTATCTTTTGCAAGGGCTTTAATCCACAAACCGCCGATTATTCTTGCAGACGAACCGACAGGAAATCTTGACAGCAAGAACAGCCGTGAGATAATCACTATACTGAAAAATTCGATTAAAAAATATAATCAAACGCTTGTTCTTATCACTCACGACGGCAGTATCGCCGCACAGGCAGACAGGATTTTCCGAATAAGCGACGGTATACTTACGGAGGGATAGACTTATGAAACATATTATTTCTCTCTCTCTCAAATATATCCGTCGACAGAAAATGCGTACCATACTTACATTTCTTTGTGTTACGCTTTCTGTATTCATTCTCTGCACATTCGGTGCGTATATTGGCAGTACATTGCAGACTTTGCAGAATCAGTGCAAGCGTGAATATGGTTCTGCTGAAGCGAATTTGAGACCGTGGTTTGAGCGAATGACAAAATATGATGAAATCAAAAATGCAATCGATGTCATACAGAATCATGTTGTTGTTTCTGATTATAATGCAAATTCTGAAACTATTATTGAAAATTACAAGGGAATTAGCCTGGGCGAGAGGTCTAAGGAAAACAGTAGTATTTTAACTTACATGGAATTTGATGACGGTAAGGAAATCAGACGACTGGAAAGAGTGTATGAGATGGCATTTATGGGCAGTGATGAACTTAAGCCCGAAGATTCTTTCCATGCCGAATGGAAAAGTGACCTCCAAAATAATGAAGGTTCTGTATTGCCATACTGGGTTCAGGATATGGGATATTCGGTCGGCGATACTCTGACATTTACCATGCGTCCTGTTATTGCCGAAATTGACGAAGATGACGAGGTTATGAAAGAAGTCCGACAGAAACTCCTTGATGAATTCGGTACTTCTGTTATGCGGGGCGAACCTGAATGTGATGAGCTTGACGATGAAACTAAACAGCTTATTAACAGTCTTGAGCAAAACTTTGAACATTATGGTATGACTTTTAACGATGTTCCTTTGAAAAATATCGAATACGGCGAGCCGATTGAAGTAAGCATTAAAATTGCGGGATTTAGTGTAAATTACAGTTATACCAATCTGACTGTAATAAGCTCGGATATGGACAGCTTTTTTAA
>JAIDNR010000011.1 GCA_029063695.1 Ruminococcus sp. | reverse complement strand
GAACGTGTGATGGGGTGAACCTCTGGCTCACCCCTAAATTTTACTCCATTATTCATTATATACTTCTACTTGGACACACGTTCAATACCCTGTTTTTTCTCTGATTTCAGATATATGATCACTACAACGACAATCGCAACTGTTACGATTCCGAAATATCCATACACTTTGTGAATAGCAGTCATATTACTGCCCATCAGCGTAAAAAGAAGCACAGCAAGCGTGGAAGATAGAGAACTTGATATTTGTCGCAACGTGTTAAAAATCGCACTGCCGTCAACACGCTCCTTGCCCTCCAGCCCGCTGAGAGCCATTGCTGTGGACGGTGAGATCAAAGCTGCCACTGCTACGCTCTGAAATGCAAACAGAACAGATATATAAACAATAGATGTCTGCTCGGAAAGAAACATTCCCATTACAGAAAATACGGCAAACAACCCTGCTCCGGTAAAAAACATAGGTTTGATTCCTACCTTGTCATACAGCTTGCCTGCTGAAAATGTTGCAAACACAGATAAAAGTGAACCAAATATTGTCGCAACACCATAGGCAGTATCTGAAAATCCCCGGATAGATTTCGTAAAAATAGGACAGATCATAGCATTTCCCATAGCAATCAGATACAGGCATATGTTTAATATAAGAGCAATCCTGAATTTTGGATATTTGAATACCCACAGATTCAGCATAGGACTTTCAGACTTTAACTGCAAAATTGAGAAAATACAGAGAAGTATCAGTCCGGCAAGGAGCAAGCCACCGCTTTTGAGAGAAAACAGTCCGCCGCTGATATTACTAATACCAATCAGAAATGCCGCAAATCCAAATGACGAAAGTGCCACATAGCCAATATTCAGTTCCGCTTCTTCCTTATCTGTTACATTTTTCATAAATATGATTCCGCTTACAAGAACCATAATTCCAAATGCAAACAGTGAAACAAATACACCTCTCCAACTAAAGGTATCCATGACAAGTCCTGCATAGGTAGGTGCTATCAATGAGGAAATAGTCGATGCCATAGAATAGCCCGCCATAATCGTACCATGCTTTTCTTTCGGATAAATCCTCAGCAAAACAATCTGGGCAAATGACAAAAACATTCCACACCCCACTGCCTGAAGCAGGCGGCTTATGAGCAGTAACGGAAAATTGGATGCTAAAAACGCACCCAATGAACCTATTGTATAGGCTGTCATCGCAGAAAAGAAATAGACTTTGTTTGGTGTTCGCTTGATCATAAATGCGGTAATCGGTATCGTGATTCCGGAAATCAGCGTAGCACCGCTTGTCAGCCATTGGGCAAGATTAGATGAAACGCCGAAATACTCGGTGAAATTCGGTATCATATTTCCCGTTACCGTGGTTGACATTGATGTGATAAATGCCGCTGCAAGCAATGTAATTAAAATGCCTGTTCTTTGTACGCCGGATAAACAGTTTTTTTCGTTCATCACATTCACTCCTTTTACAAAATTTTGATATACCTTACCGGGTGAGATAATAGGACGAAAAATCAATCCTCCATTATTTTCCTTATTTTATGTGAAATCTCAATGTAGGTATCAAGTTCCTCTCTGCTGATCTGTTCAAGCAATACTTCGATTTTCTTGTGTACTTGTTCTCTCATTGTGTTTATCAGTTCTACACCTTTGGGAGTAATTGTTACGATCGTACAACGGGCATCATCAGACGAGCTTTGCCGTGTAACCAATTCACTTTGCTCCATTCTTTTCAATAACCCTGCGATTCGGGACGTGCTTACATTCAGGCTTTTGGCAAGGTCACCGGAAAGCATCCCATTGTCAGAACGTTCCAGATAGCTCAGAACAAGACCAAATCCTCTTTCTGTGGATTCCAGATTACTGATAAAAGATCTTGGCATACTTGAATAAAGCTCATGTATCAGCTCTTGTCT
This sequence comes from Ruminococcus sp., assembly GCA_029063695.1. Classification (GTDB taxonomy): domain Bacteria; phylum Bacillota; class Clostridia; order Oscillospirales; family Ruminococcaceae; genus Ruminococcus. Next base: position 391 of record JAIDNR010000011.1, on the reverse strand, counting down.
TTCCTCTTTTGTACTCATTGCAGTGCCTCCTCTAATTTTACTCACCCACTGAGATATTTTAGCACATTCATTTCTTCTTGTCAATAGTTTGTGTGTAATTCAAGTTGTTTAACTGCAGTTTACACATAAGAAAAGGCGGCAGTGGATTGATATTTTGGCAAATTTATATTCAGAGAGAGTTTGAAACTTTTCATTTTCTAATTTAGGAGGTGTTCTCATGTTTTTCACACTCATACTCGAAAATGAAAACGGCGACCGGGGGGACATGACCACGACTGCCAATCAGTATATGACTTCAAAAATCGAGGGCTTAAACCCCATATGCGTTTACTTAAAAGAAAAAAGACGGAATAAGGCAAATTTTCGTGAACGTTTAGATTGAGAAGTAAAT
>JAIDNR010000109.1 GCA_029063695.1 Ruminococcus sp. | reverse complement strand
CTCTCTCTCTCTCCATATATATATATATATATAATTATATCATAAATTTTAGGAAAAATCTATAGATTTTCGGAAATTTTTGTGGTATAATGAAAATAAATCAAGGAGGTTTTTATTATGCTTAAAGGAAAAACAGTATTATTGGGAGTATCAAGTTCCATAGCGGCATACAAGATGTGCAATGTCGCAAGAATGCTTACGAAACTGGGTGCGGAAGTCCATGTTTCAATGACTTCAAATGCGACAAACTTCGTCCACCCGCTTACTTTTGAAACGCTTACACAGAACAAGTGCCTTATTGATACATTCGACAGAAATTTTCAGTACAGCGTTGAACACGTCGCAATCGCAAAAAAGGCAGACGTTGTACTTATTGCACCTGCAACTGCAAATGTCATAGGCAAAATTGCGAACGGTATTGCGGACGATATGCTTACAACGACAGTCATGGCTTGTACCTGTAAAAAAATTATATCGCCTGCAATGAATCACAATATGTACCACAATCCGATAGTACAGGAGAATATTGAGAAGCTCCGTCGTTTCGGATATGAAATAATAGAGCCTGTGCGTGGAATGCTTGCGAACCGTGATACAGGAGACGGCAAACTTCCCGACGAGGAGACTTTAGTTGAATATATCGTCCATGAAATTGCATTGGAAAAGGATTTGCAGGGTAAAAAGATACTTGTAACAGCAGGTGCAACACGTGAAAAAATCGACCCTGTACGTTTTATATCAAATCGTTCGACAGGAAAAATGGGATTTGCTATAGCACGTGCGGCAATGCTGAGAGGTGCGGATGTTACTGTTATATCAGCTCATACGGACGTTAATCCGCCTATGTTTGTCAATGTTATTGACGTTGAATCGGCTGAAGATATGTTCAATGCGGTGAAAGCGAATATGGATTCCGCTGATATTATAATCAAGGCGGCGGCAGTTGCGGATTATACACCAATGACTGTATCAGACAGCAAGATAAAGAAGTGCGACGGTGATATGAGTATTGCATTGAAACGCACAACGGATATTCTGAAATATATCGGCGAAAATAAGAAGAATCAGATTGTATGCGGATTTTCAATGGAGACTGATAATGTCATTGAAAATTCACGCAGAAAGCTTGAATCCAAGAATTGTGACATGATATGTGCTAACTCACTGAAAAAAGACGGAGCAGGTTTCGGCACTGATACAAATATCATCACAATGATAACAAGAAACGGCACCGAGGAAATTGAACTGATGTCAAAATTCGATGCCGCAAATATTATTTTAAGTAAGCTGAAGGATTTTTAATTATCATTATGCCATGTTATAAACTCAGGCATTTTGTGAAAGAATTTAAAAAACTCAACAGCTTTTTCAACCTGTTCCGCCGGAATTACCCACGATAACGGATATTCGTCACGCTGTCCGTTTGAGAGATAAAATTCCATAGTTTCGTCATCAGAACCGCTGTATTCGGGATTCCTTGAAGTAAATCCTGCACTCTCATCGTCAGGAAGATACATAAGAAAGCCATAACTTCCGTTTATCAGTGCAGTCATTGACTGCTCATCGTCCTCAGTATCAACCCATATTTCCTTATACGAATTTTTTTCCCATATATACATGATTAGTTGCTGTATTTAGGCTCGCAGGTAAGATTTATGCCAAGACGTTTGAAAATGCGTTCATCGACAGCAGAAAGAATAACAGTGGAGTGGACTTCGCAGCCTCTGAGCTTTGAAATCTGCTCCATAGCTTTTTTTGCGTTGTCGTCTGTAGTCGCACAGATTGAAAGTGCAAGAAGTGTTTCGTCCGTGTGAATACGTGGGTTATTGTTGCCGAGATGATTTACTTTCAAGTCCATAATCGGCTCAATGACGTGCGGAGACATGAGAAGTACATCATCATCAAGACCTGCAAAATGTTTGAGTGCATTGAGGAGAAGTCCCGAAACAGCACCGAGAAGTTCGGAAGTTCTGCCCGTGAGAATAGTACCATCGGGAAGTTCCATAGCAGCAGCAGGTGCACCTGTTTCCTGTTCTTTTTCGAGTGCGGCGGCAACGGTTTTTCTGTTTTCGGGAGTAACATTTGCCTGATTCATAAGGAATGAGAGTTTCATTTCCTCTTCTTCGGAGATGAGACCTTTTTTTCTGTCGCAGAGTGCAGTATAATAACGTCTGATTATTTCATCTTTAGATGCCTGACAGGTTACTTCATCGTTAATAATACAGTTTCCTGCCATATTAACACCCATATCAGTAGGGGATTTGTAAGGCGATTCACCGAGAATATTTTCAAACATTGCATTTAGTACAGGAAAAATTTCAATGTCACGATTATAGTTTACAGTAGTTTTACCGTATGCTTCAAGATGAAACGGGTCAATCATATTAACGTCATTGAGGTCGGCGGTAGCGGCTTCATAGGCGATATTTACAGGGTGACGGAGTGGAAGATTCCATATCGGGAAAGTCTCGAACTTAGCATAGCCTGCATTGATTCCACGCTTATGCTCGTGATAAATCTGAGAAAGACAGGTAGCCATTTTACCGCTTCCCGGTCCGGGAGCAGTAACGACAACAAGCTTTCGGGAAGTTTCGATATAATCATTTTTACCGTAACCTTCATCGCTGATAATCTTCTTGAGATTGGAGGGATAACCCTTTATGCTGTAGTGATGATATACCTTGATTCCGAGAGTTTCAAGTCTGTTCTGAAAAGCATTGGCAGTGGGCTGATTATCATAGCGTGTAAGAACAACACTGCTGACATAAAGCCCGATTTTAGTAAATACGTTTACAAGGCGGATAACGTCTACATCGTATGTAATGCCCAAATCCCCACGAATTTTATTTTTCTCGATGTCATCGGAATTTATAACTATGACAATTTCCGCCTCATCTTTCAGTTGCAAAAGCATCTGTAGTTTACTATCGGGCTTGAATCCCGGAAGAACACGTGAAGCGTGGAAATCGTCGAACAATTTTCCGCCGAATTCAAGATATAGTTTGTCGCCGAATTGTGCGATACGCTCACGTATGTGTTCCGACTGCATTTTCAGATATTTTTCATTATCAAAGCCTGTTTTATTCATATAAAAGTCCTCCATACAAAATCATATGTTACTATTATATAACAAAAATCAGAAAAAAGCAAGAGGAAAATTACTTTTTCATCAAAAAAATCTGTACTGTAAAAACAGTACAGATTAAATTAATTAATTGCTGACTTCAATACCTGCCTGACGACAAAGCACTTCATAAGTAGAAACCATTGAGTTTATAAAGTCTGATTCCGTTATTGTACCTGTGTATACTCCGTCGGCGAATACAAAGCATTTATTGTCATTGCCTGTAGGAACAAGGTCAACGGAAGATTCCGAGCCGTCAAGTTTTGTGTATTTTACAGAAAATACGGGGTCTGTAAGTTCGGGTTCTGATTCAACATCAATATCTGTAATAATGATATATGAGAAGATGTTATAGAAAGTTTCAAAGAAACTTTTCAGTTCGGCGTTATTCAGGTCAATTTGATTGCCTCTGCACTCTGCATAGCCGTTTGTATGGTCAATTGTAAATTTATCAGAGAGTTCGTCGCATTTTATTTCAAATTCACTTACAGCATACATATTGGCATTTTCAATGTTCTGCACAATCAGGTCAAATATATCATAGTCTATAAATTTCAAATCAGCAGTATAGTAGGTTTCAACCTGTTTTGAATCGGGAAGATAAACATGAGTATAAGTTTCGGCATTCTTACCGTATCTGCTCATGAGAATAGTTTTTTCAGTACCGTCGGAAGCCTTGACAATAAATTCGGCTGTCGGGTTATCAAAGCCGTATTTTGTGAAATCGTCGGGTGATTCCTCAAGCATATCCTCAGCAGTGAGACGTGTAATCATTGTGATAATATTTTCGGGTCTTGTCTGATTTACAGTAAGCATAGAGTACTCGTCGGGAAGTTCCCAGAAACTTTTCTCAGTATTTAAAATAAGCTCATAGACGATTTTGCCGTCTTTTTTCAGGGTAAGTCCCGTGATGTCATTGTCGCCATACGTAATAAGCTTGTCGTCTTTAAGTGAAAGACGTGTAGTTATAATGGATTCTGCATCAGATGCATTTATAGCATATATATTGTTTTTTGTATCAGTATAAGCATAATAGTAATCGCCGGTCGGACTTTTTTCGCCGATATAAAGCGTATATGAAGATTCATCGTCCGAAACTGATACCTTATATGGTTCGCTGAGACCGTATTTCGCTTTATTTTCTTCAGTAGCTTCGCCATAATTTGTATCTGCCGTAAGGTCTGAAATAAACGTGCATATCTGCTGTATTGTGTATTGATTCAGTGCGAAATTTTCATTTGAAGATGAATCAGTCATAGTCCATTCTTCATCTTTGAGTTCAGCAGTGTAACTGCTGTTGTCGGCATAAAAAATACTTACTTTATTTATGGCGGAATCATCAATGTTGAAAAGTACATTATCAGCAAGGGTTTCAATCTGCTTCTGAGTTTCCTTATCACTTTTTGATTTAACAGTAACAAAAGCCCCGATTGATATTCCTGCCAGTACAGCGAGTACAGAAACAGCAATAATAATCTTTTTCATCAAGCATATCTCCTTTTAAGCCATACAGCAACACCTGCGAGTGCGAAAAGAATCGGTACGACGATAAACAGATTGATAGCTCGTGTGGCATCTTTTCCGTCCTCAAACACCATAGTATCATATGAATTTGATTTCGAGCCGATACCCATATCAATATCGCTGTCGCTGAGCCATGTGTTTGAGAAAAGAGTCATAACTCTTGTACCGTATATACTGATAGTAACTCTGTCATTGTCAAGGGAATCATCAGAGCCGATAACATAGAGTTTTGCACCTGTCTGTTTGTTGTATGAGTAATAGCCCATAACAAGCGGAGTATTTGATTTTTCTTTAGCTTCGGCAGCAGTTTTATCATCTCCGCCCATGGGTTCGCTTATTGTTGTATAGTCTGTACTGTCGGCAGTCGGCGGAAGATTTTCAATAATTGACGCTTTTTCAATCATTTCACTTGAAGAAGAAAGTGCACTGAAACTTCTTGTGTTTCCGATACCTGCAATATACATACCGTCAGTTACAAGCTGATTTATGTCGGTAGTCAAATCCTCTGTATAGTCCTCGTCTTTTGAGGGATAAGATACACGGAAATATCTGTCATCTTGTTCGGAATCGAGATTTCGGTACTGCCAGTCGGAATTTTTTTCCCTTACAAGATTATAGTCCATACCTATTTCAAATTTTGCAAGAAGATACTCGATATTCTCAAATCTTCCCTCTGTTTCGCACGGAGGAAGAATCATTGAAATTGCACCGCCGTTATCAATATAGGTACTGAGTTTTTCACGGTCTGAAAGTGATATATCTTTCTGAGGTGCTGTGAGGTAGACAATAGCTGTATTTTCTGGAATTTCATCAACTGTAGACAAATCGAGTTCCTGAACATCATAGTTGTCCGTCATGATTTCCTCTTTATATATGGAGTAATTTTCATCAAGTGTTCTGTCACTGTAGCCCGTAAGGAAGTATACAGTCGGAAGATTTCCGCTTGTACAGAGATAAATAGCACCTGAAATAAGTTCTTCGCCTGCATATTCAAGAATATTGTTTGAATCCTGCTGGAAACAGCGTCTGAACTTAATCTGCTTGATAGTGTTTCCGCATTTTACAAAAATATCAGCAAGACCTACATCAAGAAGTCCTGTAGGGTTAAGGGATTCGGCAAGTTCTTTATCTTCATTCGGGTCAAAGCAGGTGAGTGTTATGTTATCTTTTTCATCAAGTTTTGTAAGAGTGTGGTAAAGCGGAAGATAACGTGGTACTTCTTTTAAATCCATAAGTGCGGAAAGAAAGTATATTTCAATCTGCTTATCCGATGTATCTTCAAGAAGCTGTTCTGTTATCGGGTTAAGCGTGTATTTTCCCGATGGCGTCATATCGTATACCTTATCATAGTAGTCGAAAATCATATTGATTGGTACGAATATAATAAGAATCAGAAGTGCAAGAACGAAAGCCAATGCACCCGAAAGATTTAATTTTTTCTTTTTCATTGATACTTACCCCCTGTTCCAGCGTCTTTTTTCAATTACGATATAGTTCCATGCAATAGCCACAATTATAGCGGATATAAAGAATACAATATCAGAAAGACGCATAAATCCCTGAGAGAAATATGCAAATCGAGGTTGTGCGGCAAAGGCATAAAGTACACCCTGAAGTGTCGGATACTGTGCAATAAACTGAGTCTGTGAAAAATCATCAATAAAGATGAATACAAACATGATAATTTCACCTACTATAGCGGCGATGATTGAGTTTTCAGTGAAAGCGGAGACGAGCTGTCCTATTGCAATGAACATAGCACCCCAGAAGAAGAATCCGACATAAGCACATATAAGCTGACTTATAACAACTGTACCATGCATAGCAGTAAAAATGGGGAAAAAGAGCGAGCCTGCAATCATGAACAGAAAAACTGTGATATTTGCAAGATATTTGCCGATTATAATCTGAAATACATTGACAGGTGAGGTCATGAGAAGAACTTCTGTACCGAATTTACGTTCGTCGGCAAATGTACGCATTGTAATAATCGGTATCAGGAATATGAAGTAGAAGATTAAATTGTAGAATATTTCAGGGAAAGTGAACTGAAAAGTAGCTTTTTCAAGATTTCCGAGTGCATTATTGAACATGAATGTAAACAGGAACATGAACAATGCAGAAACCGCATAAGCAAACGGTGTGTAAAAGAAGGATTGAAGTTCCTTTTTATAGATAGAAAACATTATTCGTCGTCCTCCTTTTTATCAAGAGATATTTTTTCGGGATTTTCCGACTTGATTTCGTCATACAGTTCCTGCATACCGGATTTTGAAGAATTTCTGTTAATCAATTCAACGAATACGGCTTCGAGGTCGGGTTTTTCGGTATATATTTCTGAAATCTTGATATTATTCTTTATAAGTTCCATCATGATAGAGTTTTTTACATCATCACCGTCACCATCAAGCTGAACGGTAAAGCTGAAAAAGTCGTTGCCCTCAGAATCTATCTTGCTTATTTCCTTAACGCCCTTGGTAAGCTCAATAATATTTGAGGCAGTCGCACGGCTTCCGTTGATTTTGATGTGCAGAATAAGATTTCCGCCGAGTGATTTTTCAAGATTTGCGATAGTATCAATTGCCTTTATATCACCTTTGTTGATAATAACAACCCTGTCGCATACAGCACTTACTTCCGAGAGAATGTGCGAACTGAAAATTACCGAATGTTCTTTTTTAAGGTCGGTGATAATCTGTCGTACTTCAACAACCTGATTCGGGTCAAGTCCGACGGTAGGTTCATCGAGAATCAGAAATTTCGGATTTCCGAGAAGTGCCTGAGCAAATCCCACACGCTGTTTATAACCTTTTGAAAGATTTTTGATAAGCTTGTGCTTGACATCTTCAATTTTCAGAAGATTCATTACACGCTTGATTTCAGATGATTTCTGTGCTGCGGGAATACGTTTGAGTCCTGCACAGAATGAGAGATATTCTTTAACTCTCATATCGGGATAGACAGGCGGAATTTCGGGAAGATAACCGATATTTTTTTTCGCCTTCACAGGTTCTTTGGAAATGTCGCTTCCGCAGATATTCACCGTACCCGAAGTCATGGGCAGGTAGCCTGCAATCATGTTCATGGTTGTTGACTTTCCGGCACCATTAGGTCCGAGAAAGCCAAGAATCTCATTATCATTTATTGTAAAGCTTATGTTGTTTACGGCTCTGTTGCTGCCGTAAAACTTTGTCAGATTTTCAATAGTAATCATGAGTTTCTCCTTTCCTGAATAAAATATTATTATAATGTATATAAAGTATGCACCCGCACAAAATAATCATAC
>JAIDNR010000108.1 GCA_029063695.1 Ruminococcus sp. | reverse complement strand
ATTTATAACTTCAATATGAGTTAAATGGGTTCTGTAATCTATACGGAACTCAATATAAAAATCGCCGTCATCTGTTTTTACTCTTTCAAAGGGCAGAGTTTTCCACCAGCTTGTTGACGGGTCATTATGTCTTGGTTTTTCAAGTTCAAGATTTTCAAGCTTGCGATAAAGATTGTATTTGCCGATTTCTGTGGTATCATTCAGTTCATCTTCTGAAATTACTTCTTTTAATTTATCAGAAAGCATTTCATAAGTCACAACTGTTCTCCAGTTATCTACTTGAGCAAGTTCATTGGCTTCTATATCCATATACACAAACCGTGCATACAGACCGCCCGCGGTCAATAGTATCAGCACTGAAGCAACAATACAGCTTATAATTTTCTTTTTTTGGCTCATATGTTTATACTCCTTTGACGTTTTTTTGACAAACTTTTTGATTTAACTGAATTTTGTATTGACAAATTTCCCAAAATATTGTAGAATAGTATTGTAAAATAAAAGAAAGATGAGGGTATTTATATGGATTACACTTATGTTACAAGTATGGTATGTTCAAGGGAAATCAGTTTTCACATTGAGGGTAACGTGATTACAAATGTACGCTTTACGGGTGGCTGCAACGGAAACCTCAAAGCCGTTTCAAAGCTCGTTGATGGTATGACCGTTGAGCAGATTGAAGAGAAACTCAAGGGAAATCTCTGCGGAAAAAGACCCACTTCATGTGCAGACCAGCTTTGTATTGCAGTCAGAGAGGCTTACGACATACTCAACAAGCAGTAATTATTCTGAAAAAATATTTTCAGGTTTCTCGCCAATCATGAAAGAAACGGCTTTATTGCAGTTTGTGATTGTATTGACTGTAGTATCACCGCCGAACTCTCCGTCAAGTGTCCAGCTAATCTGCTCGTCGCTGAGAGAAGTAAATGTTATTTTGTCTGTTCTGAAAAATTTTATGTATTCTTTGTCAATCTCTTCTGAAATATTCAGGAGAGAATGTACTATTTTTTGAAGCTGTACTATATTTGTCGGCTTTTTAATCAGTGTTATTTCAAAAGCACCGTCATCAAGAAGAAAGTCGTTTATTGAAAGAAGTCCGGCAACAGATGCGGAATTTGTTACCATTCCGAAACAGAATTCATCTTCAATTACAGTATCATTATATTCGATACGCATTTTCTTTGAACGGACAGTTGAAAGCTGAGTCATTCCATTAAGAAGATATGAGGCGTGACCAAGAATATTCTTGACCTGCTGTGAAGTCTCATATGTTACATTGGTGAATGCTCCGAATGCTACGATGTATGTAAAATATTTATCGTTGAAACTTCCTATGTCGCAGCTTATCGGTTTACCCTCTGTTATCCATCTGACAGCTTCCATTGTGGTTTTCGGAATTCCGAGAGTTCGGGCAAAGTCATTTGTTGAGCCTGCCGGAATATATCCTATTGGTATTTTTCTTTCTGCCTGCATAAGACCGTGCAGGCACTGACTGAGAGTTCCGTCGCCGCCTGCACAGACAAGTATATCAAATCCGTTTTCACAGGCATAAAGAGCCTGCAAAGAGGCGTCATCACTGTTCTGTGTGACGTGTACCGTCACTTCATAGTCTGACTTGTTAAATTCATCTATAATTTCACCGAGTTTATGACCGATTGTTGCTCTGCCTGCAACGAGATTAATAATAAAATAAAGTTTTTTCATTGGAAAACCTCCTGTTTTCTGTATATTATTATTATAGCTTGAAAAGAAAATATTTGCAATAGAAAACAAATAATTAAAAAATAAAATTTTATCAGAAACACTTGACAAATCAGAATTTATGTGTTATAATAATAAAGCTGAATGAGTTACAGCAAATGTAAAGACACTGGGGTGTCGCCAAGCGGTAAGGCAACGGACTCTGACTCCGTCACTTCCGGGGTTCGAATCCCTGCACCCCAACCATACTTGTGGAACAAAAAATGTTCACTGAAAAAGTCCGAATAATCGGGCTTTTTTTGTTGCCCAAAAGTAAGAAAATTTCAGTGTAAAACCATAAGTGCTTTTTATTCTGAACAATCGTGACTTCATCGAAGACGTAAACTGTGATATATAATATTAAAAACGCGGCTGTATCTTAAATGATACAGTCGCTTTTGATTGTGTTTTATTTTGTTGTTCTTCTGCGTCTGATGACCCAGAATATTCCAGCCATGCCGATTAAGCAAATACCTGCAATATAGTAATTGTGTGTACCGCTGCCGCCTGCTTCAGGAAGTGTAATTCCTTCTGTATCGACTTTTTCATTGGTTACGCTGAGTGTTGGTGAAGTTGAGGGATTGTCAATCAATGTAACTGCATCGCTGTAGTTTACTGAATAGTATGTGCAGTTGTTGCCTGTAACAGTCTTTCCGTCTGCACCTGTATATTTTTCAACGATGTAGTAGTAGTAAGGCTTGCCGTCAGGAGAGTAAAGGGGGAGGTCAGTAACATCTGCATTCCAAGCTTTATCAGATTTAACAAATGTTTCTATATCCTTGACTTTCTGCATTCCAGTAACATTAGGAACTACTGATGCAATCTTTACATTAACATTGAATATTGTTGGTGTATCGTCGATTGTTGCAGAAACTGTTGTTATTCCTTCATCAAGAACAGTAAGGATTCCATTTTCAACTTTTACTTTATCATTCTCTGTATCATTCCATTCAACTGTTTTGTCTGAATCAAGAACAAGTCTGCCCTCATCGCCTGTATTCAGTACAATAGTTTCGCCCTCTGTAACTGTGATGTCTTCATATGTTTCTGTTGATTCTGAAGTGTCTGTTGTCGGAGCTTTTGTTGTGCGGTAGAGTGAAATAGTAAGATTTTCGGGTCTGTCTGCTGCACTGTCATTTGCCCAGTTCTTTTCAACGCCGAGACTGCCGGTCATTAATGTGTTTGTGATTGAAGCACTCAAATCATCTTTTTTAGCTGTATCACTGTTATCTGATTCCCAGCCTGTCGGAACATTCATTTCAACGAATCTGTATTCGTAAATATCAGGAAGATTTTTAACCTCACCTGACCAGTTGTCTTTCTCTGTGAGTTTGAGAGTAAGCACTTCCTGACTGCTTAAGATTTCTCCGTCTTCGTTGGTTGTTTCCACCGGTTTCATGACATCAGCCCACTTGCTATCGTCATCATCTGCCTTTTTGAACTGAACTTTGACTTCAATGCTGTTGGGAATTACAGCATCATCACAGCCATTTTTATCCCATTTTTTCTCAATATTAATATCAATTGTATTGAGGGTATTTGTGATTTTAAGAGTTCCACCTGATGTTAAAGTATCGTTCTTGCCGTCACTATTAGCATCATAGGAAACAGTATAATTATCATTGACGTTGATTTCAGCTACATAATATGTATAAAGCTGAGTTTCATCTCCGTCATATCTGTCAAGTCCCGACCAGCTTTTTTTCCAATCATTAGAACCGTCAAGAGTTGCCTTATATGTGTTGTCGCTATTGAACTCATCATCTTCTGAACCATTAGACTTCTTTCTCTTAAGCTGAACTTCAATACTTTCAGGTCTTAAACTTTCAAAACCATCATCATTAACCCATTTCTTTTCAACTGTAATTGTTATTTTGTCTCCTGATTTCTTGTTAGGAATTTTAATAGTATCACCAGATACCTTAACAGCTAAATCTTCTGTTTCTTCTTCAGGTTCTGTTAATTCTGAATCTGTTGTTTCGTTACCTGTATTTACATTGGTATTACCAAAACTACATGTTCCGCTTGCTTCTACTCCGCTACCTAAAATATTTTCCCAAGTATTATCTTGTACAAATATTTTAGCTGTTCCTTCAAAGTCAACTGTAAGTCCAACAACATTATTTAAAATTAAACCATTCAAATCAAACATAGCCCAATCGCTATTACCTGACCATGAAACATTTTCTTTAGATGCATTTGTTCCATCAGCATAATATAAAGTTAATTTATTGATTTTTGATATATTTCCACCGTTCCATGCAATTTGAGTAAGATTGTATGCTCTTGAAGTTGAATCACCAGAACCTTCTTCACCATAGATTCTAACTTCTTTTACATCAACACCATCATTATAATTTTGATTTTGAATTTTGAAACCTTCAAAAGATACATTATCAAGATTATCTAATACAACTGTACCATCAGTTATAGTCGGATTTGCTCCCTTAAAGGGTCCCTCCCAAAGTGCAAGCTTTCCGCTTGTAGGACTATTAAGTTCAATTTCAATCTTTGTTACATTTGATACACTTATTTTCTCACCTTCAGCATTTTGAGGATATATCCACACTTCTTTACCACTGCCAACGGTAGTATTAAAATAACTCGGTGTTCCTGCATCTACAGCCTCTATTGAATAATCGCTTTTAACTCTGAATCCGAATTTACCCTGAGCATCATAGCCGTCAGGAGCAGTTATCTCCTCAAGATAATATGAACCGGGTTTCAGGTAGCCGTTCTGAACATACTTTGTATCGTATTCAGTTTCTTTTGCACTTCTGAGCATTGCATATAAATCAAGGGATTCGTCGTCAATTGTAAATGTGCCACTAAGAGGATAGATAAGGTCGCCATTGCCTGCATATAACTTGAAAGTTGCACCCTCAAGCGTATTTTTAAAGTCTGAATCATACTTTGCAAGCTTGATTTTAGCACCGCTGATTTTTATATCTACCATTTCGACAGCCTTACGGTCTGCTGTATTATTTTTTGTTAAGTCAACAGACTGCCATCCTGTCCAATCTGTTTCATCTAAAGGCATAGATTCTATTTCAGTTTCACTTGATTTATAGTATATTGTGTTATCATCTTTAACAAAGTAGATAGGGACTGCTATTTCATAACCAGCTGGAGTATCGGTTTCAACAAATCTGTAAACTTTGCGTTGATGTACATAATTCCAACCTGAACCCCATTTTTCTTCGTCCTTAATTTCTTTAAGGTCGATTGTCGTTAACGAACCGCCGTCAAGAATATTATTTCCGTCAGCAATTGGTACCCATTTCCATTTATTATCATCGAAATCATAGTAATGATGCTGAACCTCAATTGTTGCACCTGGAACTGATTTTCCTTCATCATCAACTTTTGCAAATATAAGACCATAGTCGTTTTCAAAAGTCGGAGTATTCAACGGCTGAGGCATAATCATAAGTGTTTCGGGGTCGTATTTGTATTCATAGTTATCACTTCCAACAACTGTTGTGAATGTTGTGGGTGATTTATAGCCGTTTTCATTAAATGCAGCAATCGCTTCGGTGTCATATATACCAATAGCTTTCGTCCATGTTTCTGTGAGATATGTATTTACTTCTGTACTGAATATAGCATCTGTAGTTACAACATCATATGAGACAACTTTATCTTCATAGCGTTCACTTTCATCTGTAGGAAGTTCCTGTCTACCAAAGCTGTAAGTAAAACCATTCTCATTATCAAATTCATCTTTATTGAATGTACGACTGAAAATGTCATTACTCCAATCAAAATCGCCATTATCACTTGAACCTTTGATATAAAGCTCAAAGTCTTTCTCAATGGACTTTATGTTGACATCAAATCCTATGACATCTTTTTTCTCAATATTGTTTTGTCCCCAATATTCATTAAATGAACCATCTTCACTGGTATTCCAGTTGAAAGCGTTTGTACTGATATCTATTGTTTCCTTAGTGTCGTCTTTATAATACAGAATCAATTCAGCATCAACGTTAGCAGAATTTGGTGTACAAGCAACTGCACTGATGTTATAATCAAAATCTTTTTCTACTTTTTCGGTTACAAGATTTGTTGTTTTTACATCTCCGTTTTCCTCAGTCATTGTAGACATACCTGATGTTTCTATTACTGTAGTAAAAAGAGTACCGGAACTTGAAAGTACTGTAACAGATGTATCCTTTGAATCTTTTGCACGTTTATAAACATTAGTAGCATCGCCTTTGTCGATGTCAATAACATAAATTTCGTCACCGATAGTAAGTTCACGCTTTGTTCTCTCACCTGAAACCTCATCATAGATGTCTTCGAGTTCGATTGTAAAACTTTCGCCGTTTGATGTAACCTGTGTCAGAACTTTGGAGGGAATTTCCGTACCGTCTGCATTTTTATGCATAGAATTTATGTCAATTGTTTCTGTGACTGTGATTTCATATGTAGTTGTATCGTCCTTTACAAATCCTGTCGGAGCAATTGTTTCATGTATTGTATATGTCTTTGTGATTACATTGTTGCTTGAATTATATGTTGTTTCTCCGCTGAAATCAACCTGTGATGGAATGTTTACATAACCGTCTCCGTTCGCATCGCTTGTGAAAGTATTGGAATATTCATCCCCATCGGTAATTTCAAATGTCGCTCCTGCAAGTCCGGTGTTACTTCCAGAGATAACCTTTCTGATAGGTACGCCGTAGCCAGAAGAAGAAGGAACAATGCTTGAAGGTCCTCTGTATGGTCTGTATCCGAACTCCATACCGCCTTCATATGAGTTAGCAATCAATGCACCAGATAAATGACCTGCACCATCGTTTGGTCCATCACATTTTGTTTTAACATCAGCATTAGGTGCTAAAATTGTTCCGTTAAAATTACAGCCAAATGTACATTCCCCAATTGCCTGATAAAAATTATAGAGAATTTTTTCAGAAGCTTTATGATTATTTTTGGCAATTTGACCAGTTGATATTTCAGTACCATTAATTATAGTTTTAATAGTTCCAGAACCATTACCTGCATTTTTACCAATATTGAACGTTTCACCTTTGCAGTTAACAACTATATTACATAACGGAACATTACCTTCATCAACAGGAATATTGACATAATGAATTTCTTCGTATTTATTGTCAGTCCATTCCTCAGGAATTTCAAAATAAACAACATCTCCCTCTTTTATTTCATCAGGAGCAGTAAAAGTAAGTATGCCATTGTCTAACTCTCCGACAATAGACTTTACTTTAGAAAGTTTTGATGACTGCTCATTTAACCATTTAAATTGAGCATCAAAGTCTATAAGAGGATTTTCTGATGTTGTTTGATAAATCTGGGCTTTTTCATCAGTCGCATTAAATTTATCATCATATGAATTATAATAGTGATTGTGTCCATCAGTATTATCATATTTAACTAAATCTGCTACAGGTCCATTATTCCACTTAACATTAGCTATATGCAAACTGTCATCATAATTAAATTTATTGCTAACAACAAATCTTTTATATAAATCTTCCTCAGGAGAAGCAAGTGAAAAACCACTATCATCGTGTTTTGTACCATAAGGGGCAATTTGAGATATTGAACCACCAACTATCAACTGTGCAAAGCCCGAAGCCTTTTCATAATTATCTGTATTTTTCAATGCCGTTCCACTTATATAGTCACCAGCACCAATTTGGTAGTTGCCGTCATTACTTTCATATTTAACATTTCCACCAACTGCAACTCTACCTTCAGCATCAGCAGCTTTAGGCGTGAAGTCTGTTTTAAGAAATATACAGAAATCACTTGCTATACCAAGAAAATATTCCCTTTTTGCATTTGCAATAACAGCATCAGCACTATCAGCATAAAGGTCAGAACCTTTGCCGATAAGAAGCTCACCTTCTGCAAGTTCCTTTGGGCTATATACAACGCCGTCAACTTCATTGCCGTTTTCTTTAGCATAGTTTTCAACCATAGCTTGAGACGCATTAAAAAGCTGAGCAGACAGAATATCACCTACGGGGCTGAAAGAATCCTGAGTCATGCTGACAGCAGGTTCGGTAAGAATCATAGGTACGGAAAACGAAACAAGCATGGACAACGAAACAACAGCCGCAAACTGTTTCCTGTGCCTGTCATGTTTATTTAAGTAATCACTTAGAACAGAACGAAAATCTTTCATAATAATCTCCTCCGTAGGAT
>JAIDNR010000107.1 GCA_029063695.1 Ruminococcus sp. | reverse complement strand
CTAATTTGGTTTCTGCTCTGGCTACTTACTTTTTTCTGCCTAAAAAATCTTTGTCTGTTCTGATTTTAATATGTATGAGGGCTTTTTATGCCTAATTGACTGATTTTTTCTGTCGAACTCACATTTAATTAGGGAAAGAATAAAAATAATGGACATAATTAAATTGCGTGAGTACAATCTGTAAATTTTGAATGCGGAGCATAGCCTGCAATAGCTCCTGTATTTCTACCGTTTGAAGTAACATTTCCGCTTACATTCACATTTGTAAAATCAGCATATGTACTTCCGCAGACAATACCAGTACATATTCCGCCGGTGATATTTGCATTCTCAAAAGTGATATTGCGTATATCACTTCCGCCGATACCGATAAATCCTGTATTATAGTAATTACTGTTAATATTCATATTTTTTATTACATAACCGTTTCCGTCAACAGTACCATTGAATTTATTGCCGACGCCTGTAGCTTCATAGCCCATAGGAACCCAATTATAGCCGTTAAGGTCAATGTCGTTTTCAAGAGTGATTGAGCATTTAAATCCTGACGCATTCACGTACCATACAACAGAAGCAAGCTGTTCGGGTGTTGATACTCTGAAATCGGGAGCATTTGCCATTGCCCATTCCTTGTCGCATAAATTCATTATATCTCCTGTATTATAGCCACGTTCCCAGTCGGAAACATAAGAAAGAACGTTTACTTCTTTTCTGTATTCCGTTCTGTCTTTACCCCAGTAGTTAGTCCATTCGATATCGTCAACAAGAACATAGATTCTGTTATCCTCAACACCAAAAGTAATCGTATTGTTTTCTGTATCAATTACAGCATCATTACATCTGTAATAGCTCTGATAAACTTTGTCATAGCTTAACAAAGCAAGATTATTTTCATCAACCCATCTGAGTTCATCTTCATTGTAGTGCATGACAGCACTTGCATCAGATACATCTTCATCAAGAGTGAATTTTATCGGAGTTCCGACAAGTCCTACAGTACCGCTTGTCATTACATCAATTCTGTACATATCACGTATTTCAGACTTGTATTCAAGTCTGCCCGAACAGTCGGCAGTGAGGTCAACTGAATAGATTTCAGGTTTTTCCATGTTACTGATTTCTTTGGTAATCGTCTGTGTTATTACATCTGTATTAACATAATCAAATTCAAAAACATACTCCTTATCGGCTGTGAAAGTAAAAACAACACTTGAATCTTTCCACTCAACTGTAAAATTATCCTCATCGCTGAACGGCACATATACAGTATCAGTGCCTATGATTTCAAGTTCCTCAAGAGTTTCATAGTGGTCGAAATTACGATAAAATTCGATTTCAGTAACGCTGTCCTCGTATTTATATTTTCTTGCACTTTGATTAACAAAAATAGTCTGCTTGCCATCAGGAGATGTGAACTCAAATGTATTATATTCGCTGATTTCAGGTTTAAGTATATCGTCTATAAAGTCCCAGCTTCTTTTTTTGCTGTTCCATGAAATCTCTTCCGCATGATAGCGTGATTTTGGTACTGTTACCAGCAAAAGTACAGGGACGTCTAACTCTTCACTGATTTCACCGAAATAATTGTACGTGTAGTCAATATTCATTGTGTTGCCGTCATAAAAAATTTTATTTATACTGTAAAAATTACCCACACTGTCTTCAAAAACAGGTTTCATAAGGAGTACGTTATCCTGAAAGAAATCGTCAGTGTATTTCCCGATACACGAGCAATCCTCATACGCAAAATTTCTGAAATATTCGTCAGTCTGTTCTGCCGAGGTGAATATATATTCCTTGCCGACCGTTTCGCAAGCTTCTTTCTTTGCAGTTGCAAATGAATCAACACGCCACGAAATTTCATTCTGATTGTCAGGATTTATCAGGCAGTCACGCATGATTATAAAGTCGAAAACATCAATTTTTCCGTCAAGATTAAGGTCAGCGGTATTCATGATATCAATGTTTTCAGCAATAAATTTTTCACCTTGTGAAAGTGAACCAAGCAGATACTTCTGCATCAGTACCGCATCAGCAACTGTACATTCTTCGTCCATATTAATGTCTCCCGAACAGAATGTGCCGTAACTATCACCCCATATCCCTATGCCTGCATTTGCCTGAACTGCACCTGCTGTTGCCGTGCAAAGTAAAACGGCTGTTGAAATCATAAGTCCCTTGAATTTTTTCATGTTATTTTCCTCCTGTAAAGTTGGTTTAATTTGGCTTTCTATATATAATAACGTCACAGAATAATAAAATGAGCAGAAAAAATATGAACTTTCTGTAAACTTTATTGTCACATTTGTTTCAAAAAGATGTTGACATTTTAAGACTATTGTGATATAATATTTATAAATGGAGGTGACAATAATGA
>JAIDNR010000106.1 GCA_029063695.1 Ruminococcus sp. | reverse complement strand
TTTATCTTCGGTCGTCCAAACTTTACATTTTTCTTTTTAGCCGCAGTGATACCCTCATGTTGTCGGGTACGGATTTTGTTTCTTTCATTTTCTGCGATACTGCCCAGCACTTCAATCAGAATAGCATTAATCATATCCATAACCCACATCTGCTCTGCTGGAAAATCAGTTAGTGTAGTTGGAATATCCAGTATCTTAACACGCACTCCTGCTTCTTTGAAGTATTCCAGTTCATGCTTGATGTCATTCTTGTTACGGCTAAGACGGTCAAGCTCTTTAATAATAAGGGTATCACCGCTTCTTAAAATTTGTCTTTTGAGATACTGGTATCCCTCACGCTCCGTATCTTTACCAGAGCATTTATCAACGATAATATTTTCACTCGGTACACCGAATTTTGTCAGAGCTTCGATTTGTCTGTCCTCATTCTGCTCACGGCTTGAAACTCTTGCATAGCCATAAATTCTGTTATCCATAAAATACCTCCAATTTGTCTCAAAAAGTCCCTGTACTTTTGGAACGTCCCAAAAGTCGAAAACGGACTTTTTGGCACACGTTTTTCATAAAAAATGAACCGTCCCAGAAAGTATACTTTTTGAGACGGTTTTTGTTTAGTTGCTTATCAGTTAAGTAAAATTATCGTAGAAACTGCTTTTCTTAACCTCCTGTACAGATGAACGGAGCAGGTCACTGTCCATAAACATATCTTCGATTTCCATGGCAGTATAGCCGTAGTCAAGGAGCAGGAGAACATCATCTTCATCAATGCCATAGCAGTTACACATATCAAGAATAAGTTCTTCTTCGTCAGTGTATCCGCAGTATTCGTCTTTTTCCCAGTCATACCAGTCAAATCTGTAACGTGTTCTTTTTGTGCCTGTAATGAGAAACGAATAATCATCAGGATTAAAATGACTGCTGTCAATTTTGCCGTCTGAACTGATTGAGACAATATCGCCTTCACATACCTTTATAATAGTAGGTTTCTCATACTGCATTCCGATAGCTTTAAGTGCATTGTCCATGATTGATTTTGTTGAAGCGTACACATATAGTCCGAAACGTTCAAAGTAAATCAGATAAAGCGGATTGTTGCCTTTAACAAAGTAGAGCGTGTTGTTTTCGTCAAGTATCGTAAACACAAAGTTTCCCATAACATCTTCAGCCATGTTTCTGAGTGAATCAAAATCAAGACTTCCATATTTTTCGATAAGCTGAACCGCAACATAGCTGTCAGTTTCAATCTTTGTTTTCGGAAGATTATATGCCTTGCTGAGTGCTGTGTCATTGTATAATACCCCATTATGAGCAAATGCAAAAGACTTGTCGGTTTTGCCATAGAACGGGTGATTGTTGTAGTTATTTTCTTTGTCGCCCTGAGTAGCAAGTCGTGTGTGTCCCATAACAGCGACAGTATTTTCAGGAATATTAAACTTGATTTTATGAGCAGGCTTCGGACGTTTATAGATTGTGACATGACCGTTTTTGATGTATGAGATACCAGCGGCATCAGTGCCACGCTCTTCCGCAGCATTTGCAAGAGCCTGTGTAAGTTTCTTCAAAAGTCTGTTCGGTAATTTTTTACCGCAGTCAAGCCAGCCGTATAATGCACACATAATTAAAATTCCTCCGTTTCTTCAACTTTTTCATTGATGTAAAGACTGCGTTCTTTGAGGTACTGGATAAGTTCGGGTTCGGTAATTCCTGCCACAAACTCAGACCATGAGAGTTTTGCTATTTCGTCATCGTCCATAAGAACAGCAAGTTCACAAATTTTATTCACCAGCTCCAGCGTTGCGATAATCGTGTTGTATTTGAGAGTACCTCTGAAAAGTCTGAACTCGATAGTGTGGTAGTTGCAGAGATTGACAGCGACATAGCGACCGTAATTTTTCTTAGCCTTGTCCATAATTGCTTTTGGTGAGTTTTCATATCCATATCTGGCTGCCCAGCGATTCATAGTGTACTCGGAACGTCTTGAAAATTTCAGAATCTCATTCCAGTGATGTTCAACGAAATACAGGATTCTTGAAATTACTTCGTCCTGCTCGTCACGGTCAAGACCAAGGCTGTCACGGTTAACGTGAATATGAAGTCCGCAGGTTGAAGTCTGATGTGAACGATAACCAAGAAATACTGCATGACGCATTATTTTCTCCCAGCAGAAGTCTTTATGGTAATCTAATGACATCGGGTAAGTGACAATTTCCATACCATCGTCAAGAGAACTGTCAGATTTGATGTAAATGTGTTCATCGTCTTCATTTGCGATATTGAGAAGTTCTTCAGCATAATCATCATCCTTGCCTGCTCCGTCGATTTCAAGTTCAACACCGAAATAGCGGTTTGAATCACCATAGAAAATCGGTTCAGGCTTATAACCGTATTCGTGGATTAAAGTGTTTCTGCGGATTCTCTGATAGCAGTCGTAACAGTAATAGCAGCCATCGTATTCATAGGCATCATCATTGTGGACTATGCTGTCGCACTCCTCGCAGCGAGTATAATAATTTTCAAAGCAGTGGTGGCAGAGACAGGTGCTTTCATCGCTGTGTATGTCCTCGTCCCATACGATTTCTTCACAGCGGTCGCAGACTGTTGTGTATCTGTCAATGCAGTTCTCGCAGATTGGTTCGCCGTAGATTGTGTCACAGTCGTCGCCCTCAATTATTTCTCCGCAGTGAGAGCAGTAGATTTTTTCTTCGTTCATTGTTTTTTCCTCCGTAAAATAAAAATTGCCCTCCCGAAATCAATCGGGAGGGCTTTGTTGTGTAGGTTAATATTCTTCTGCTAAAAGCATAGTTGAGTATTCTTTGTTGTCAATTACATAGACCTTTGCTGTTACAGGATTATCACACGGAATGAGATATTCCATATGATATTTGGGCTGTTCGGAACTGTGTGAAATACGCTGTAAATCTCCAAATTGAGATAAATTGAACACCTGTAGATAATCTCTTTCTGGCGGTAATCTGTCGATGCAGTTCCACATAAAAATTTGGAGTTCAAGTGGTATTCCCACCTGAATTCCTTTTGTCAGATAACGCTGATTGTTGAACATCTCCTGTCCTCCTTTCTCTGATTTGTTATGCTCCTATGTCCCTACTGTAATCAACAGCAGAGCTTACTGTAGCACTTCAATAATATATAACCAAAG
>JAIDNR010000105.1 GCA_029063695.1 Ruminococcus sp. | reverse complement strand
ATATACTATTATCAATTATTTTCACGAAAATGTCAATACTATTTTAAAAAGAAAGGCTGATTTTTTTATGATAAACATTCTTATTATTGAAGATGATGAAAATATTGCAAAAGTGATTAAAGCTACTCTGCAAATGGTAAATTACGACAGTTTCTGCTGTTATGACGGCAAATCAGGTATGGCAGAAGCTGTAAAAGGTGGATATGATGTCATTCTTCTTGATATTATGCTTCCCGAAATGAACGGATTTGAAGTAATGGAACGAATAAAGGGCTGTGGAGTTCCCGTAATTTTCCTTACGGCAATGCAGGACGTTACAGATAAAGTTCGTGGTCTGCGTCTTGGTGCGGAAGATTATATCGTCAAGCCGTTTGAGGCTCTTGAACTTCTTGCACGTATCGACGTGGTTCTCAGGCGTTCAAACAAAACACAGAATATCCTTAATTATGAGGATATTGTTGTTGATATAAGCAGGCATATAATAACTCAGGGCGGAAAACCTGTTCAGCTTACGCCGAAAGAATTTGATGTGCTTGTCTACTTTCTTCAGCACCCTGATATTGCAGTAACAAGAGAATGCCTGCTTTCAAATATATGGGGATATGAATTTGCGGGAGAAAGCCGTACTGTTGATATACATGTACAGCAGTTACGCCGAAAACTCAATCTGAAAGACAAGCTTATAACAATATCAAAGCTGGGCTACCGTCTTGACAGTCAGGAATAATTATGAAACTGTGGCAGAAAATATTTCTCAGTTCTCTTATGCTCATAATATTGACAGTAAACATAGTTTCTGTGATACTGCTGAATAACAGCCACAGACTTATTATTGAGCGTGAACAGTCCCATGCTGTGAATGAGCATGAATATTTCAAGGCATCTTTTGTCAATGCAATAACTTACGAAAAGCTTGTATCGGGTGAGCTTATACTCGATACTTATAAGATTACAGTAACCGGCGTTGATGTAGTCAGCGGACAAAACATCAATGTAGCTATATATAACGATTCAAAAAATATTACAGCAAGAAATATACCTGATAAACTCAACGCATTGGTACATGATAATTTCATTAACAATATAGATGTTGACGGAAATGAATACGGTTCGGCTGTTTTTACTGTTGATGACGAACATATAATGGTTATCGGTTCTGCTGTGGAAATTGAGGAAAAGACCTATTTTATTGTTACAACAAGCAATATATCCGAAATATATATCATGAAAAAACAGCAGTCCGATTTTATAAGAAAAGTCAGTATCGGTGCATCTGCTGTTGTGTCGCTTATTCTGCTTGTTGTTACCATTGCCCTGCTCCGCCCTCTGAAAAGACTGAATATATATACAAAAGCAATTGCAGGCGGTCAATATGATATGAGGATAAAGCGGAAAGGTAGTCTTGAATTTTGTCAGCTTGCTGATAATATGAACTCAATGGCTGAGGCTGTGCAGTCTCATGCACAGAAGCTTGAAAACGTCGCTGAAACAAGACAGACGTTTATTGCAAATCTTGCTCATGAAATGAAAACTCCGCTAACTTCAATTCTTGGATTTGCAGACCTGCTCCGTATAAAAAAGAATATTTCCGACGGCGACCGCATGGAATATGCAGGGACAATAGTTGAGGAGACCAAAAGACTGCGTTCACTTTCGGGAAAACTCATGGAACTTATTGCTCTCGGCGGTACTGATATAGAGAAAAAACCTGTGAATCTGCCTAAACTTATAACAGAAACAAAAACAGCATTAACTCCGCTTCTTGACAAAAACAAAGTCTCACTTATATGTAACTATAAAGACATCACTTTTTATGCAGATGAAGAACTTTTCAAATCACTGTTATATAATATAATAGAAAATGCCGTCAAGGCATCACCGATAAACGAAAGAATAATACTCAACTGTGCTATGTATGAGGGTGATGCTGTTATTACAATAACGGATTTCGGTATAGGAATGAGCAAAGACGATATGCAGAAAGTATTCGAGCCATTTTATATGGTTGACAAATCCCGAAGCAGAAAGGCAGGCGGAGCAGGTCTCGGACTTGCACTGTGTGCCGAAATTGCCAAACTTCATAACTCTGTACTTGAAATTGACAGCGAACTCGGTAAGGGTACGACAATATTTATAACAATTTCAGGAGATGAATGCCTATGAAACACAATATAATTTTTATCGTGCTTACTGCTGTTATTCTTGTATCGGGATTCTTTGCTATGGATATTTTACAACTTTTTAACCAAAGCACTTCCGACGAAACTTTCAGAAGTATCTCCAAAGGCGAAAGCAATGCCGTATATCTTTCGTCAGAACGTGCAGTTATTGACCCGATGAGTATTATTTCTCAGTCCGAACAAGAAATACCAAATGAACAGCGTGATATTGCAACTGCTATTGTATCAGCAATGTCAAGATACAATAACACAACGTATATAGCATGGGGAAAAGATACACCCAGACTTTATGATGAATGGAAATACGGCGGAAATGATTTTATTTATGTCGACAAATGGAAATATATCAACTACGGCAAAAAGAGCGAGCGTCTGCTTGACTGCATAATCAATACAAAAGATTTCAGTATTGTATATATCAGATTCTATTCTGAGGAAAAGCACGAGCTTTCCTCACGTGAAATCAACAGAGGACTTGAAAAAATCGGCAGTGAATCATCAGACTTTTATCCGCATATGAATGATATAGCTTTCATTATAGAAGATACTTTTAATTGGTTCAGGGAAACGGACATAAACAATAATGAATATAAAGATTTTTATACTATAGGTACAGAAAGATACGAATATTACTATCCTAACTATATTTCAGTATACAATAATATGAAAGAATTTGTAACCCGCTACTTCTCTGATGCAGAATTATACAAATTCTGGCTTTCACCATTGGATATATCAAATACAACTGTTTTTTATAATACAGATTACCCATGGACAGATGAAGAGTATGAACAGGCTTATCGAAACGATGGAATAACTGCAAATCCTGTTAATTATCTCATTGAAGAATTTATGGAACTTTCATCATGGTTTCACCCGTCGTATTCGTTAAAAGACGGCAGAATATATCAGACTATTCAACTCAATACTCAAAAACTTGTTGTAATTTATTCTGTAAAGGAAGATATGATTGAGGGAT
>JAIDNR010000104.1 GCA_029063695.1 Ruminococcus sp. | reverse complement strand
AATATGTCTATAAATTCTTTCATTTTATTGAACTCCTTGAAACCGTCCGTTTCAATTCCTGAACTTACATCAACGGCATAGAGATTAAGTCTTACTGCATCTGCAATATTTTCGGAAGAAAGTCCGCCTGCAAGAAAATACGGTCTTGTCATATTTTTCAGCAGTCCGTGATTGAAAGTCTTGCCGTCGCCCATACCTGCATCAAGAAGCACATAATCGGCAGAGGAGTAATTTGCCGTTTCGATGTCGATTTCCGATTTTACTATAAAAGCTTTGATTACAGTAATATTTTTTTCGTGAAGCTGTGAAATATACTCCTCACTTTCATTTCCGTGAAGCTGAGCAATTTTCACAGTTCCTGATTTGACTGTATTTATAACGTTCTCAACAGGAGAATCAACAAAAACTCCGACAGGAATAATTCTTTTGTCGAGAATCTGAGTAAGTTTATGTGCATTTTCAGGAGTTATAAAGCGTCTGCTTTTTTCAGCGAATACATAACCTATAAAATCAGGAAGCAGGATATTGGCATACTCTATATCGGTTTCACGTCTTAGACCGCACATTTTTACTTTAATCATGTTCTGCCTCTTAATTCCATAAGTTTAGCGGTTTTATCATTGGATTTCATAAGTGTTTCGCCGATTAATACAGCGTCCGCACCCGATTCACGGAGAAGTGCAATATCTTCTGCCGATTTTACTCCGCTTTCCGATACAAATAAAATATCATGCGGAACAAGTTCACGGAGTTTTCTGCTGTTGCCTGTATCAACGGAAAAATCACTGAGGTTTCTGTTGTTTACTCCGATAATTCTTGCACCACAGTTTACAGCCGTTTTTACTTCTTTTTCGTCATGAGCCTCAACAAGTGCGGAAAGTCCGATTTTATCGCATACTTCTATATAGGATTTAATTTGCTCCGCCGAAAGAATGGAACATATCAGAAGTACCGCTTTTGCACCGAGCAGTTTTGCTTCATAAATCATGTAATCATCTACAGTAAAGTCTTTTCTTATGCACGGAATTGATACGGTATATGCAATTTCCTGCAAATAATCGTCACTTCCGAGAAACCATTTCGGTTCAGTAAGCACGGAAATGCAGTCTGCACCTGCTTTTTCGTATTCCTGTGCAATTTGCAGATACGGAAAGTCCTCTGCAATGATACCCTTTGAGGGTGAAGCCTTTTTGCACTCGCATATAAAAGAAATATCGGGCTTTTTCAGTGCATTTTCAAATTCAAAATTACCCATAGGGAGAGAAAATGCCTTTGATTTAATCATATCATACGGGAGTATTTTTTTTGCCGATTTTGTACGGCACTTCGCATAGTCGGCAAGTTTGTCAAGTATTGTCATAATGCACCTCAGCCGTTTGATACTTCAATTACTTTTTCAAGTGTTTCAAGAGCCTTTCCGCTGTCAATAAGTTCAGACGCAAGTTTTACACCGTTTTCAAAAGTATCAGCCTTACCACCTGTGTAAATAGCCGCACCTGCATTCAGAAGTACCGTATTTCGCTTGTGACCCTGAATTTCGCCTGAAAGAATACCACGGGTAATAGCTGCGTTCTCCGCAGGTGTACCACCGAGCAAATCATCTTTTGTACAGCGTTCAAATCCAAACTGTTCGGGAGTGACTTCATAATTTTTCAGCCAGCCGTCCTTATATTCACATACCATGGTCGGTGCGGAAAGTGAAATTTCATCAAGCTTATCCTTGCCGTAAACAACCATACCGCTTTTTGAACCGAGTTTCATGAGTACCTGTGCAACCGTTACAAGAAGTGACGGGTCATATACTCCGAGAAGATGATGATTCGGTGAAGCAGGATTTGTAAGAGGTCCGAGAATATTGAAAACAGTTCTGATTCCGAGTTCTTTTCTGATACCGCCGACGTATTTCATTGATGTATGATATTTCTGTGCAAAGAAGAAGCAGAAGTTTGTCTTTTCAAGCATTTCATGGCACTTATCAGGTTCAAGACTGATATTTACTCCGAGAGCCTCCAGACAGTCGGCAGTACCCGAAAGAGATGATGCTGCACGGTTGCCATGCTTTGATACAAGTATACCAGATGCCGCAATCACCATAGCTGAAGTTGTGGATATATTAAAGCTGTGGGCATTGTCGCCGCCTGTTCCAACAATTTCAAGCAAGTCCATGCCGTTGTTATCAAATTTTATAGCCGCATCACGCATAGCAGCCGCACAACCCGTGATTTCGTCGATAGTTTCAGCCTTTGCACTCTTGGTTGACAAAGCCGCAAGAAATGCCGCATTCTGAGTAGGCGTTGTCTGTCCTGACATGATTTCGGACATTACCTGATAAGCTTCATTGTATGTCAAATCCTGCTTGTCAACGATTTTAACAATAGCTTCTTTAATCATAAATAACATCTCCTTAAAGATTAATAAAATTAGTCAGCATTTTTTTGCCGTCGGGAGTCATGATTGACTCAGGGTGAAACTGAACGCCATATATTTTGAAGTCTTTATGCTGAACAGCCATAATTTCACCGTCGTCTGCAATTGCAGTTACTTCAAAACATTCGGGGATTGTATCTGAATCAGCCGCAAGTGAATGATAGCGAGCTACAGGAGCATTTTCATCAATTTCGCTGAAAATCGGGCAATTTCCGCTGAATTTTATTCTTGACTGCTTGCCGTGCATGAGAGTTTTTGCGTAAGTGATTTTTGCACCGTAAGCTGCACAGATTGCCTGATGACCGAGACAGACACCTAAAGTCGGAATTTTTCTGCATACGGTTTTTGCAGCTTCTATT
>JAIDNR010000103.1 GCA_029063695.1 Ruminococcus sp. | reverse complement strand
ATCTTATAATTATATATATCGCTGATATTCAAATTTATTGTGACAATATCATGCCTGTTTCTGAACTGCTCCATAACTTTACTTATCATTAAATAGGAAATATCAGGATAATATCCATATTCTTTGGCAATATCCATGAATCTGTACGGTGTATATACGTTTCCGTCTGAATCCTTTATACGCATAAGAGACTCATACATACCGATTTTTCCGGTTTTATTGTCTCTGATACCCTGAAAGAACGGCACAACCCTGTCATTTGAAATAGCATCATTAAGAATCATAAGCATTTTCATTTTACGTGCATGAATCTGTTCAAGACCCAAATCTGATGTATATTGAAGAAAGAATATATTTTTGCTACGCATACTGACAAGGACAAGTTCGGCTTTGTTAATCATATCTTCTTCATTTATGACAATTGAAAATTCAGTTATGGGAATATATGAATTGAATCTGAACTCAGAAACAAATTCCTGAACGGAACGCATATTGTCAATAAATTCGCCGTCACATATATACGGACTTGCTGTGACTATAAATGCATTTTTCTTATATATATAACAATTGTAGGACTTATTATCAATAAATTCCATAATTTCCTTATGAAAACGATTAAAGCATGACTGGAATTTTGATTTGCTCATAAATGCGTTGAGCAGTCCTTCGTTTCTGAAAGTAATCATACAGATTTTATCGAATTTTCCCATACTGAAATCGTATGAATACTTGGTTATATTGTCAATTCCCGTATCATCATCTTTGAAAAGAGTTTCTTCTATTTCATGCTGACGACGTGAAAGTGCCTCATTGCCGTCCTGATTGCTGAACTTCAGAAGATACTTTACAATATGTTCCTGTGTATTTATAAGTTCAGCGGAATTTTCCCTGAGCATACTTGTATTTATTCTGATTTTTCTTGTACCTTCCGAAAGTGCTGATACGGCAAATGAATAGTTGCAGTAATGATTGATATTCTGCATATTACCTATTTCACCGATAACAAAACAACCGCTGAGATTGGTATTTTTAAAAGGTGCGACTTCCCATTTTGCACAGTTTTTGAACAGTGATTCATGAGATACACATATATATCCGAAAAGAACTTCTGTACTTTGTTCACTGATATTGCTACATACTTTTTCACACACTTCAATATTTTTCTGAACACTTGAATATGAAATTTTCACTTTGTCTCCTATTCTTGCCTCACTCGGAACGAACATTACAGGGTCAGGCTCGTCGGGGAACACACGTTCTTTTTCATTCTGCGGAGAATATGACAATGCCCATGGCAAATCAATTCCATCAGATTTTACAAGTGGAAAAAGTACAGTCATATCATCATTTCTGTTGTCATCAAAGCTGATTCCGAGCTGCTTTTCGTACCATTCAACAGCATTTTCACCGTCAATAGTTCTTATAATCATGCCGTCCGCATCGGTAATTGTATGGCTCATTCCAACAGGTTCGGTTACATACATTAAATCGCTGTAGATACTCATATTTTTCGAATCAATAACAGCAACAGCAAGTGCATCAGTTGAAACTCCATGATTATCAAATACAAATGACATCATATCAAGATTCACAAACGGATTAACTGGAGTATTTGCAATTCCGCCGATAAGATGTATTTTTCTGCTGATTTCATTAATGCGTTCAACAAAACGTCTGACTTTTATAAAAGGGCGTGAAAAAAAAGTGAACATATACTTTGAATTTTCAGTAACAATTGAATCAACAGTTCTGTTCGCCAAAAGACTTCCACGAATATCAGTTCCGACAGCATCGGTAAGACTTACAAGGCAGGTTCTCACACTTGCATACTTGAATTCTGTGATTGATACCATACAGCAGTCATTTCTGATTTCACCGTCAAAAACAACACCTGATGTACTACAGCCGATTATTTTTGATTTTGGCAGATAAGAAAGTATTGTTTCAATAAGCGGCATAACATTATCTTTTGTATGAACACATGTATGCACCCTGATAAAATATTCATTTCCGGAAAGAAACCCTTCTGAACTTATAACGGATTTCAGGGAATCTTCACCTGAATAAATAAAATTCACGCTTCTCAAGTCGCTCACTTCCTTTTCACCAAATTTTAATATTATTATCATTATAACATATTCTCTAAAAAATTGCAATAGTTTTTTAAAAATTGAACAAATAACACAAAAAATGCAGATTGTTTTTGTAACACTTTTACAGCATATTGAATATTATGATAATACAGGAAGTCAAATTTTGTGTTCTATCTATAAGGAGGATTCAATTATGAACCTTAATATGTTCGATACGGACGGTTTGATTATTTCAGAAAGGGAAAACTCCCGTACTGTTATGAACCACTCGTCCGAAAATAAATCATATACCGGAGAAATTGCATCATTTCCATCATCTACTCCTCTTGCTATGGCTTATGTGCCGTTTCAGCAATGGGGTGATACAAAATCACCTGAGGAAGCTCTTGATTATGGTACACTCTTCTCTGACCTCGTTTTCCCGTTCATGGAGGTGGGTAAATGAATGCTCAGGCTCTTATGACTAAAATCAAACAGTATGACTTCACCCTGAAAGAACTCAATCTGTATCTTGATACTCACCCTAACTGCCGCCGTGCTCTTGCTATGTTTCAGAAATACAGAAAACTTCGTGAAGATGCTGTCAAGGAATATAATGAAAAATTCGGTCCGATTACTCCCGAACAGAATCTTAATACTCAACGCTGGGCATGGATTGATGACCCTTTTCCATTGGAGGTATAATTATG
>JAIDNR010000102.1 GCA_029063695.1 Ruminococcus sp. | reverse complement strand
GGGTGATATATCTTATACTTATTGTAATTATTTTTATAATTTCAATGGCTGTTTCGCTTATGAACTATATTTTTGCGGGTCTGCTCTGAAATTAAAAAGGAGGTTAAAATTGGGATTATTCAATAATTATCAAAACGGTCCCGGAATACCGAAATATGCACCCAAGAAAAAAGGTCTTGCACTTTTTTTTGACTTGTTTTTCCGCAAAATCTGGAGTATAACAGGTCTGAATCTGCTATTTTTCATATTCTGCCTTCCGCTTTATATTGGATTCTTTTTATTCAGTTTCATGAAAAACTATGAACTTCTTCTGGCAATTCTGATAATTCTTTCCCTGATTTTTGCAGTGACTATAGGTCCTGCAATTGCAGGCATGACAAAAGTTATGCGAATGTTCCTTATAGAAAAACACACGTATATTATGAGAGACTTTTTCAGAGGATTCAAGGAAAATTTCAAAAAAGCGTCAATAGTGGGAATCCTTGATATTATTGTTGCAGTTTCTGCTTATGCAAGCTACAACGTCTATCCATATTGTGCTATACTGTACGAAAATAATTTGTTTTACGTTCCTATGGTACTTGCATTAAGTGTTGCAATTGTTGTATTTATAATGAACTACTATATTTTCCTTATGCTGACTGCTACAGACCTATCACTGAAAAATATTCTGAAAAATTCATTTGCACTTGCATTTGTGGCAATAAAAGAAAATATCGTAACTACTGTCTTTATAGCCGCATTTGCGTTCATCATGTTTATGATTTTCATAAATGCAATGCCGCTTTTTCTAATACTGATAGCAGTATTTCCGATGGCTCTTGTTTGGTTTATAGTCTGCTTCAACAGTTATCCCGTGATTCAGAAATATGTTATAAATCCATATTATGACAACATGGGAGAAGTAAATCCCGAACTTTCAACCGATGCCGAATCCGTTGATGAAGAAACTCTATTTGAAGATATGGGCGGTAAGGAAAAGCCTATTGCAAAACGTAAAAAAGGAAAAGGAAAAAGAATTTCTTAAAAAATAACCATTGGACTTTGTTAAATCCAATGGTTTATTTTTTATTCAGCAGCTTCCTGTATCTGAGTTCTACACGGAACAGATTTATGAATAGTGAACAATCTGTATGTTATATAGAGAACAAAGGCAAGATTTATTATTGACAGATACTCAAAACTCATTATTTCCCTTTGCATCAAGTACGGTGCCCAGCTTATTAAAGTTATAATATTGACTACCGCAGCAATCCACCAGTCTTTTTTGCAGACAGCAGCCCAGAGAATACTTAGCATACATGAAAGATATGAATATCTGTCGTGCATACTCGGCAGCAGGAATACACAAATATAACTTGACCAGAATGCAAGATAGATGTATGCATCATTGGAATTTATCTTAAAATGCATAAAATAGCAGGCAGCAACTCCCAAAACTGCTATTGTAAGAAATATACCCATTTTCTTGAACATATCATAGTCTCCGCTTATTATGTTATATATATTCGGACATGATATGGTTAAATCGTGATATAAATCTGTCTGGGCAAAGTAAATTCTGAAAGTATCTGAAACACTTCTTCCCGCCATTATTGCAGGCAGTACCATAACAGAGTATACCGCAGGAACTATCAGAAAATGAAGTATACTGATTTTTCTTGATGTAACATAGTAAATCAGCAGAACAGGCAGAAAGAATATTGCCTGAAGTTTCA
This sequence comes from Ruminococcus sp., assembly GCA_029063695.1. Classification (GTDB taxonomy): domain Bacteria; phylum Bacillota; class Clostridia; order Oscillospirales; family Ruminococcaceae; genus Ruminococcus. Next base: position 1,064 of record JAIDNR010000102.1, on the reverse strand, counting down.
TGGCAAAAGCAATTCCATAAAATATCATTGCAGGTACAGGCTTTTCATTCAGTAAATAATAAAAACATACAATGCACAACGCTGTATAAATTGAATCACACTGTGCCCAGAATCCGGAATCAAGAAAAGAAACAGGCGACAGCAGAACTACTGTCCATATTGCAAGTCCACATGGTGACAGGATTTTTCTTTTGCCCATAGCTGTTCTCATAATTATCCATGCACAAAGATAATCAAAAAGTACCGAAAAAGCTTTGATTTCATACAAATCGTTGTAAGAAGTCCGCCCGACTATATTAAGAAAAAGCATATATGGTACATTATATTCTCCGATATTATGTCCGATTCCTTTAAGTCCCTCATATTCTTTAAGCTGATTTATCCATGCAGCCATATATCCGTAATAATCATACGTCTGATAATCGAAAAAAGCCAGTCTTACTGCAAATGCCACAGCCGAAACCGCAATAAATCCTATTATAATAACGTGCTTCCGGATAAAATCCATAACCTTTGATTCTATCTTAAACATATTATGCTCCTCTGTGAAGATATTTATTTTTTACATATTCAATGTAATTATTTTTCCGCTTGACTTGTACTCCTCGCATTCCACACCGCATTTTCTGAAAAGTATTGCAGAAGCTTTTGTACTTTCCGAATCAGCATATTTATTGCTGTAGTAAACTATTTTCTTTATTCCCGACTGAATTATAGCTTTTGCACATTCATTGCAGGGAAAAAGAGTTACATAAAGTGTGCAGTCTCTGAGACTTGCAGAATTGCTGTTAAGTATAGCATTGAGTTCGGCATGACATACAAACGGGTATTTTGTATCAAGTGAAGTCTCACCCTCACGTTCCCAAGGCATATCATCATCGTCGCAGCCAGTCGTCATACCGATATATCCGACTGACACTATCTTATGTTCCCTGTTTACGATACAAGCACCGACCTGAGTATTGTTATCTTTGCTTCTTTCAGCAGATAACATGGCAATTCCCATAAAGTACTCGTCCCAGCTTATGTAGTTTTCACGTTTCATATTATCACCTCTGTTAAAT
>JAIDNR010000101.1 GCA_029063695.1 Ruminococcus sp. | reverse complement strand
TATTATATCACACTTCATGAAAAAATAAAAGAGTTTTCATTAAATTTTCACCATTTTATTCCTTATGGAATACAATATAAAAGCAGTACACATACTGCACTAAAAAGGAGGACTTTTTATGGCGACTTTTTATAATCAGGCTACGCTCTCTTATAATGGAAACGTGACTGGTTCAAATATAACAACAGGTGAAATTGTCGGAGTTATTTCAGCGAATAAAAGTGCTACAACTGACAGTTATAACAGCAACGGCAATATCACTTATGTGGTGAACATTATCAACAGCGGTAATACAGATTTCACAAATCTTACTGTTACTGATAATCTTGGCAGATATACTTCTGCTGAATTTCCGGCTGGTTTAGTTCCGGCGACTTATATCGCTGATTCTGTGAATTACTTTGTAAACGGTGTAAAGCAGGCAGACCCAACTGTTTCTGATGAAGAACCACTTACAATTGAAGGAATAAATGTTCCTGCAAGAAGTAATGCATCTGTAATCTATACAGTAAGAACTAATCAGTTTGCACCGCTTGGTGAAGATGCACAGATTACAAATACAGCTACAGTAACGGGCAATGGAATTATTACGCCTGTTACGGCTGAAGCAGTTATAAATCACAGCGATGATGCAAATCTTGCCATCAGCAAATCACTTGACCCTGCTGTTGTACCCGAAAACGGAACTATAACTTATACTTTCAATATCCAGAATTATGGCAGCAAGCCTGTTACTGATACAGATGATGTTGTATTCAGGGATACTTTCAATCCGATACTGAATATATCGTCCGTAACTTTCAACGGTACACAGTGGGTACTCAATACTGACTACAGCTATGATACAACAAGCGGTGATTTCCAGTCGCTTGACGGTAAGATAACAGTTCCTGCGGCAACCTATACTCAGGATACAGCTACAGGAGCATGGGCAGTACAGCCCGGCACAAGTACGCTTGTGATTACTGGAACTATTGCATAGACCAAGTAAAATTATAAACCGCATACGGCAGTTGTATATGCTGTATGCGGTACGATTTTATGTGTTAAATTGGAATTTATCTTTCAAATGGTTTATTAAACGAGCCGATTTCAATTAAATTACCTTCTGGGTCTGCAATATAACAAGTTCTCTGCCCCCAAGGTTCTGTTATTGGCTCTAATACAGATACAGCTCCCTTGGCAATAACCTCATTATATTTTTCATCTACCTTATCAAATGTATCAACATACAAAGCAATTTCGTGATGACCATTAAATCCCTTTACGTACTCATATTTTCTGTTTGTCATTTTTTCAAAGTTTTCTCTGCTATAAAGCATAAACAATGTTCCGTCTTTAATTAGCATTACATTTACAGCATCTTCGTTTTCTTGGATTTCAAAACCTAAAACATCTCTGTAAAAGCGAATCATTTTTGCCATATCATTTACGAACAATCCTATACCATCAAGTTTCATTTTATAACCTCCGCTAAATTATGAGTTATCTTATTATTTAATTGTATCACTTTTTACTACATAAGTCAAGAATAAGATGATTTTTAAATTAAACAGACAGAAATCATATTTTACATGCTGTATGAGATTTGATTTTATGCATTAAATTGGAATTTATCAGTGTAAAGCTATCATTTATTTTGATGTTCTGTTTGTGCAATTTCGTGTAATATATCTGAAAATTCCTCCGATTTTGATTCTAACAAACCATGCGTAGTATCTTTCATGATATACAATTTTTTACGAGGAGCGTTTACAGATTCAAAATAATCCTGAGCAATCAGATAATTGGTTTGATAATCTTTATCTCCATTTATATTATAAAATGGCACTTGATAGTCAGTTTTACTAAGCAATGAAAATTTACCAAACTCATCTGAATTTAAGAAATTCTCATATACACTAAAATCTGAATTGATATATTTATAAAAATCTCCAAGTGAGTAATATGGGTTAAATATTTGTGTGGCTGCCAAATTATAATCTGTTCCATCAGCAAATATATCATATCCGTATTTTTCCATCAGGGCATTTCTTGCTGCATAATATTCCATTGAAAAATCACCGATAGTTAATTTTTCAATAAGCTGTTTGCCTTCTTCATCATTTCCTACCCATTTGGTTGCTTCTTCCTTAAAAGCAATTTCATTCTGATAGAAGTCAACAAGTTGTCCCGTACCGATATAACACTCGTAATACTCGGGGTACTGGAGAGCAAGGTTGCTCCCCAAATATGTTCCCCATGAATGACCGAGCAGCGTTATCTTATCCTTGCCAAGATAGTCTAACAGATATTTTGTAATTTCTACACCATCACTCATCATCAAGTCATATGTCAGTGCAGTATCATTCTGGTCAGGAGAATAACTTTTTCCGCAATTTCTTTGATCCCATGTAACAACAGTGTACACATCAGACCATTTTCTTGTAAAAGCATAATCATAGGGACTTGTAGGCGAACCTGGTCCTCCATGCAGATATAATAAAACAGAATTATCCTTATCTTGTCCGTAAATACTTATCCATTGTTTCGTACCGTTTATATCCACATACATTTGCTCATTTATACCGCCTTCGGGTGTACTGTTATTGCTCTTCTGCCCGATAACTCGAATAATCAGAAAAATTATGATGACAGCAACAAGTACAATGAGTATCCATTTCAGTATTTTCAATATAACATTTAGTATTTTCTTCATATATATCTGCTCCGCTAAATTATAAGTTATCTTATTA
>JAIDNR010000100.1 GCA_029063695.1 Ruminococcus sp. | reverse complement strand
TGACAGAACCAGCACTTCACAATGTATGGAAACTTAAATCGGCGGGAGACGGTTATTATTATGTATATTCCGCCCTCAGCGATACACTCGCACTTGACATTGCAGGAAATAAAAATCTTAACGGACAGAATGTTGAACTTTACAATTTCAACGGCAATTACAATCAGCAGTTCAAGTTCACAAGGAATGCAGACGGCTCATATAAAATCAGAACCGGAGTTTCGGGAGATAAATCGGCTGTTGAAGTAATAAATGCACTCAGAGATGCAGGTGCAAATATTCAGCAGTGGGAAGTAAACGGAGCAAACTGTCAGGACTGGATTATTGAAAAGGCTGTAATCGCCGAAACTACAACAGCACCCATTACCACTATAAAAGAGGAAACAACAACTGCTATCACTACAGAAAAACCTGCTGTAGAAAATAATATTCTTTACGGTGATGCAAATGAGGACAGCTCTGTTGATATTGCAGATGCTACCGCTATTGTTCAGCATATGGGAAATCCCGATGAATACGGACTTTCTGAACAGGGAAAGCTCAATGCTGATATTATCAATAACGGCGACGGTGTAACTGGTGCAGATGCTGTGGCACTTCAGCTTCTGGAAGCAAAACTTGTCAAGCAGTCTGATTTTCCGCTTTCCATGACACAGTATAATGCACTTCTTAACGGTGAGGAACTGCCTCAGCCTCCCATAACAACAGATGATAAAACAAATTCAATAGTTACGACTACAGCAGACCCGCATTATTATGCTGTTGACCAGTCATGGTATAAAGGTGTTGCCGAAACGGTAAACGAGGGATTCACAAAAACATCTCCAACAGAAAAAAGTGAAGTTATTGGCTATCTGAATCTTGATAATGTACTTGACAGCAGTGTTACTTTTAATGTTGATGTAACTGCTGATGGAAACTACATGACACATATAAGATTTGCAAACGGTGCTGATTCCGACAGAAAAATGAAAGTATATGTAAACGGCAATACAACAGATTACTGGGTGCAGTCGTTCACAGGTACAGGTTCATGGACTTCATGGACAGAGTTTGGCATAGTTTTACCGCTTGTTTTAGGAAAGAATACAATACAGTTTGTATCTGCAACAGAAAACGGCGGACCTAATCTTGATTACATCACACTCACACCGACTGACGAGCCTTTCGCTGAAACATATGACCCGAACAGTGACTTGCCGCCTGTTGAGACAAATAAGCCTACTATCTATATTGCAGGCGATTCAACAGTACAGAGTTACCGTGCATCATATGCTCCGCAGCAGGGCTGGGGATATTATCTTGCTGACTACTTTGATGATAACGTGACGGTTGCAAATCATTCAATAGCAGGACGTTCAACAAAGAAATTCTATGATGAGGGAAGATGGCAGACAATTGTTGATAATCTTAAAGAGGGAGATTATGTAATGGTGCAGTTTGCTATCAACGATTCGGGAAAGTCGAATGCAGATAGATATGCTCCGACCTGTGGTAATGTAAATAATCCGCAAGACGGTTCTTATGAATGGTACATGACGGAATTTATCAAATCGGCACAGGCAAAAGGTGCAACACCGATTCTTGTTACTACGGTAATCGGCATGAAAGCTTATTCAAATGGACAGTTTATAAACAGCTATTCAAATTACTGTGATGCCTGCAAACAGCTTTCAGCTAAGTACAGCATACCATGCATTGATTTGAATACACTTATGGTTAATCATTATAATTCAATTGGCTATGACAAGGCACTCAAATATCATCTTATGGGCGTTGTTGAGGGTTCAACTGACGGTACACATTTCTGTGAAGAAGGTGCAAATGCAGTCGCAAAACTTGTTGCAGACGATGTAAAGGCACAGAAGATTGCAGGTCTTGCTGAATATATAAAATAAGATAACAAAAAATAACGCTGTTTTTCGGACAGCGTTATTTTTCTGCAAGTTTCAGTATTTCATTTTTGTGACTTGAAATCAAATCTTTTTTCCATTGATAAATATAATACTCATTTTCATATATCCAATTGTCTATTTTATCTGATTCATCAAGCCATTCATCAGGATATTCGCCGTTTTTTACGTTGTAATAATCATGTATACCATATGCGTAAATATCAGCCATATCATATTCGCACTGAGATTTAAGATATTTTGCTACTCTTTCAGATTTTCCTTGTTCAGCCGAATTTATTTCGTAGTATTGCCATACTCCGCCACGCATACTCGTCCCAGACCAGCTGTCTATCTCCATAAACATGAATGCAGTATCAGGAATTTCTGTGAACGGCTTATCTTTGAATATATCATAGAACAGCATAAATAAATCATAATCATATTCATATAATTCTGTGATGTCTGTTTTTTCGTATGAAATAAGTAAATTATTTAAAGTTCCATAAGTCATTTTTTAATCTCCTGTTAAAATAAAGGACGCTCCGAAGAACGTCCGATACTTTTTTAAAATGTAGGTCGATTAAGCTCTCTCAACCTTACCTGAACGCAGGCATCTTGAGCAAGCATAGATATGACAAGGAGTACCCTTGACGATAGCCTTAACACGTTTTACGTTAGGCTTCCATGTTCTGTTTGTACGTCTGTGTGAGTGGGAAACTTTGATTCCGAAAGTAACTCCCTTGCCGCAGATATCGCATTTTGCCATCAGGCTGCACCTCCTTATAAAATCATAAAAATCAAATAATACATGACATATTATCAGACAACAATATTATTG
>JAIDNR010000010.1 GCA_029063695.1 Ruminococcus sp. | reverse complement strand
GAATAGTTTTCTGTCAAGCACTTACAATATATTTTTATCATTTAATTATTGCCGCTGCATACTATCCTGACTACATTACGGCAGTGCGGACATTTCAGTTCCACAATAACAGGAACTTTCTGCACTACTCCACCTACGTCACACGCTCTTTTGCCACATTTTGGGCAATTCATTTTATACTTTAACATAATCCTGATTCCTTTTTTGATATGTAAACAGGCATAACAACAGCGTAAATTTCACCGTTAAGGACAAAATATATCGATGATTTATTATCCTTTGAATATAATTTGCATTTTTTCTTGAAAATCTTCTTCAAAATTTTAGACCTGATGCAGGTATCAAATTTCTTACACCTCAAAATTACTCCTGTCCCAGCCCCTATATTTCGAATTTCATCTGTAATAGTTAACTCATATGATTCAATGAGCTGGTCGGAGCTAAAGTGCGATACCATAGCCTGCATTGGCTTCATAAAAGCACAGTTCAGGAAAAATTTATATTTTGATATGCGAATCCCATAATATCCATTTGTTGTAATATAAACCCATTTTTCGTCTTTTGCATACCAGGACAGCGATTTTTCTTTTTCAAGCCTTTTTAATACTTCAATCTGTATCTTTGTTTCAATAGTCATTTTTTATGCCTCCTATATAATTTTACTTGAAATTAATTGTAAAATCAATAGTTTCAGAATTTTTTTCCAGTTCCACAAGCTTATCCATATACCAGTCCGCATTTGCGATATCATTCGCACCGTGCAATCATCTCATCAATACGCTTATGCATACCCGGATAGTGTTCAGTGTGATGGACGTTGTTCATTTTTATCATCTTTTTTAGTCATGCTTACCGTTCCACTCAAATCCGAAGTCAGAACGCTTGATTTTGCATACAGGTTCACCGTCAAGCCAGAATACAATGCCCTCGATATAGTTTACAGCAAGGAACTTTTTAACTTCCTCGAAAGTTCTTTCAATATTTACCTTGATTGCACCATGATGTGCTAAACAGTCAAGATTGAGATTATAGGGATTTCCCTGAAAATGCTTTCCAACTGCCTCATAAGTATTATCTGAAAGTCGTATACTGTCTGAAATAAAGTCCAAACCTGATAAACGTTCCTTTATCAAACTGAGAGTGTTATCATAAGCAGCCCAGAACCACTTATCAGCAGGATTATTTCTGTCACACTTTACCCAGCAAGGCAGATGACCTGTAATCGAGTCGGGTTCTTCTTGACATTTTATTGCACCATCAGGAACAGGCTTGCCTTTCTTTGCATCATAGCGTCTGTAAAGTTCGCCATTGATTACAGCACAGCATGAACCGTCCCATTTCAACGTTGCTTCACCATGCAGGAACGCTTCTTCACAGCCTTCTGTTATCTCAGGTAAAACATCAACAATTTTGTGACCATCAAATACTCTCTTGAATAATGTTAGTATCTTTTTCATATAATTTCTCCTTTATACAAGCCGTTCAACTTTAGTAATTCAAGCATTGCTTTCTGATGTTGATTCAGACTACCGACATATTCAATATCCCAGACAGCTACATATTCAGTAATTTTTGTAAGCCATTCAATATAGTTGAAGTACATTTCAGATGGACAAATAGATTCAAGCATTTCACGTGACACTTTAAGTTTATTGCAAGCGTAACGTATAAGCCATTCCTGATGACTTGGAACAGCATAATGTGCCTCTCCCGATTTGTCAAGAATGATTTCAAGATAATCAATGAAAGTATTTTTATGTACTGAAATACTGAACGGCTCTGACATCACAGTTCTTCTTGTATCAAAATCAATCATTGTTTTTATGCTCCTTATAAGGATCAGGCGAAGGAATCCACGCCAGAACGTTGGTTAATGCTTTTGTATTCCATATTCCGTACTTTGTCAGGTATGACATTATGCCTAATTTTCTATATCCCCACTTGCCTTCAGACACATTGTAGTCCTGATAAGTAACAAGACATAATATCTCAGGTTCGGTACTCTCAGGCAGACGTTCATGGCATGGTATCCAGTCCATATCAATCATTCCTTTCATTTTCACACCGCAGAACGGACAGAGGCTCAGTTTGATTTCGGTCATTTTCTTTGCACTCCTTTTCGTAATTAGAGCAGTAAAAAATGCCTTTTGCTAATTCCAAGCCTTTGTCAATTCCCTCATAATACTTACGCAAGGCATATCGTTCACGCTCGGATTCCTCCATTTTATTACACTGCATATCCTCAATTGCTTGTAATGCTTTGTCGGTGTCAATGTTTGTTGCTTTATACATTATTTTTCTTCTCCTCTCAGCAGTTCAGGGTTGTCGTGGATATTGCCGATGACCTCCAGCAATTCAACTTCTCCAAAGTAGACACAAACTCCATCAGTCATGTCTTTTACGACAATGTTTTCGTCTACCTCACGATAGCCCTGGAAAAATTCACCGCCAATACAGTGAACAACGTCTCCCTCAAAAATCTTCCTGTCGTTCTTATCGGTCAAGCCTGTGTACTTTCCTACTGTTTCGGGGATTACTTCCACAAAAAACGGCTTTTTCCCTCGTATAGCTGTTATGTTACACTGCAAGTCGTATGTGATTTCGCACCATGCA
>JAIDNR010000001.1 GCA_029063695.1 Ruminococcus sp. | reverse complement strand
GTCTTTCTGAAAAGTCTGAGGAACTGGAAATCATAGTATTTCCGACCGTTCACCATGATGTCAAATGCCTTGAAAATAGGATCTGAATTAGCCATTACGCTGATATTCCGACTGTCAACATAGTGAATACTTTTCAGTCTGATACCGTCGGAATTAAGGTAAATCCAAGCACCATTGCCCAGAAAGTAATCTTCTATAGCTGATTTCCACATATCGACAGTATTCAGCGTATCGCCTGTTTCACCATTGAGCAGTAAAATACGTGAATCGTCTGTTATTTCGGTGATTCTGTTAGTTCCTTTGCGGTATAGCTTTACCGGAAGCCGTGATATTGTCTCGGCAATCTTATTGACACACGCCGAAACAGTCGGGATCTCCATAGCATGAGAACGTGTGATTGTCTGTCCTGAAAAAATGGACTTAAAGTCCGAAATATCAGCAAATCCTGTAGGCTCTGCACGGATTTCCTGCTTTTTCTTTAGAAAATTAAAAATATTATCACTCCCTTTTAGACAATAATACAACCAAAGTCCGTCATTTGCTGGTCAAGTTCGTTGACCTGCAACAGATAGACCGCATTTATCAGAGATACAACCATATCAACCTTGCCGGACGATTTCTTTTTGTTAACATACTGATTCAAATTCGTATCATATGTGCATTGTGCGTTTTGAAAGTTGATTTCAAGCATCTGATTTTCGGAATACCCGAATTTCTGACTCAAAATGTACTCTTTCAGCAGTTTGGTCGGACGGTGCAAAACACTTGAATGCTGTTTGATTTCCACGCATTCTATCGGATTTTCGGCATTTTCAAGTTTCTGGACTGTAGAAATTGCATTGTACCTGTCAAATCCAAGCTGTACTATTTTTACACCATATTTTTCGGGCAAATTCAGAATAAAATCCTCAACAAAGAGATAATCTATAACTTCATCACCGCATTCAAAACATACGCCGTCATCAATAAGCTTCTGATAGTCTACTTTTTCAGTCTCGGACTTCTCTTTTTTGCGGTCTTTCGGGATAAATCCCCAGACTTTAGCATAAATTTTACCGTCATCAAGCGTCACCATAGCAACGGCGGTATTGTCGGTAGTCTGCGACAAATCAAGTCCTATGTAGACGTTCCGACCGTACCAGAACTTATCATTTGCAGGTATTTCGCACTGTCTCAGCTTAGTGATTTCCACATAACCCTCAGTTCCTAAGTCTTTGTAGCGGATATTCAGGTGCTTGCAAAGGAAATTTTCACGCTTGTTCTTGTACATAACCGCCATTTGTCGCTTGTTGCACAAGTCATCAAAGATATATGGGTGAGCGTAAGCAACAGGATTAGCCTGATATATAGCCAAATTTTCAGTTTTCCATGCACCGCCCGTCTTATACTTTTCGTCAGGTTCGTACAGAAGTGCGAAAATACGCTGATTTCTGATTATACCGTCAAGAGAATCCTTAGCGGTCTTGATTTCCTCAATCATGGCATTTTTGTCCGACGGATACTGAGTAGAAATGATGATACCAAGCTTTTCATGGAGTGTTATTTGTGATGAACGCATAGCCTCTATTGGATAGTTATCCATGCCACCACATTCGTCAGCAAGGAACATATTAGCAAGCTTGCCGTCCATTTTATCGTTTGAATAAGCTAACGGCGTGTAATCCGAATCAGTCAGCTTACAGCGGATTTCCTTGCGAAGCAGCTTGAATATCTTGTCATCTGCAAGATACGGACTTGATTTAATGATTTTCTTAATAGCCAACTGCAACTCAGCCGATAACTTCAATTCAGGTGCAACGCTGAAAAAACGGCTGAATTTCGGTTCAGTCAGCAATCCTATGATAAAAATGACGGCACTTGTGAACGTCTTGAAATTTTTTCGTGCAATTTCCAGAAGTCCCGTCTGATAGTATCTTGTGCCGTCTTTTCGGCATTTTGTACAGAAAAGTGCATAGACAAAGAAAACTGCATAATCTTCCAGTCCCTCATACATTGTGACAGGCTTTTCGGGAGTCGTCAAATCGGGATGAATCATAAGTTTAAGCAGTTTATTGATTTTTTTCCAGTGTTTTTCACAGACGTAAACATCAGGATTTCTGCCGTCTGCAATATCAAGCCACAATTCAGCCTGTTTTCTGACATAAATTCCAATATATTCGTTATTTTCTTCTGTACACCATTTGGCATACCTGTATGCTCTGCTTTTCTCAATCGTCATTAAGAAGTCCCTCCAGAAGTGGATTTTTGTCATCTGCCTGTAAGTTCAGATTAGCTATTTTCGCTCTTGCCTGAGGTGACAGACATAATTCGTTGCAATATCGCTGAAAGTTCTTTGCATAGCGGTCTTTTGTAGCTATCAGCGAGGAATTGGACAGTAATTCAGGCTCATCATTGATTTGCTTTTCAATTGATTGCATACGGTCAATGCAGATACTGCAATCAGACAGCACAAATATATCGAGATTACCCAGAATTTCGCTTGATTCAAGATTTCTGACGATATATTCGAATATTTTTGCCTGTACGTCTGAAAGATAAGAAGGCGGTATGAGTTCATCTGCATCGCCTTTGAGCTTGTTCTCTGTATCGATTTTTATATTTTTTTCATCGTTGGTTAAATGTTTTGCTGTAACCTTAGCGGACATTGCAGGTCTCGCCATTCCGTCAGCTCCTTTCATAAAATTTCATTTAGGGAATATTTTATAACGTTTCCCCCAGCAGTTTAGGTGGACGTCGGCTGTCAAAAATCACTTTGAAACAAGGGGGGGACTATCTTTGTAAGCTGTTCGGCTGAAATTCTCCCGTTTTCCGCAAGTTCATGATGTGTGTGGCACAGCGTTATCAAGTTACTGTCATCAAGTCTCAGGTCAAAATCAGTCCGCAGCGGTCGTATGTGATGTACAGAAAGTCCATCAGTTGTAAGACGGCAGACAGTACCAGTAAGATTTTGCAGACAAGCTTGACATAAATACTTGTCACGTTTCAGAATGTACGTTCTTTTTCTCTGCCAGTCGTAAGAACTACGGAATATATCTTCTTTGCGATTATATCTTTTTTTGTAATACCTTTTACTATATCCCCTATATTGTACTTTAGGTTTCTTCTTACAAATAAAGTTTCTTTCGTGAATTTTTCCACAGTATTTACACGCTTTTTTCATGTTTCACCGCCTCAGGTAACACAAAAGCACCCGTTTCCGAGTGCTTTGTGCAGGAGTTATTCAAATGTCAAGAAGTTCAGCCGTTCTCGCTGATTTCCATGATAC